>CAYQCG010000408.1:0-2701 GCA_964415925.1 uncultured Puniceicoccaceae bacterium
CCTCGCCGAAGGTGTTGACGATGCGCTCGGCAAATCGCTTTCCGATGCCGGGGACGAGGCCGCTGCCAAGGTATTTGCGGATACCATAAACGCTGGCGGGGAGGGTGGAGCGGTGGGCACGGACTTTGAACTGGGGGCCGTATTGCTTGTGCTGTTCCCACTTGCCGGCGAGTTCGAGGGTCTCGCCGCACTGGATACCTGGCAATTGGCCACAGATTGTGTAGGGCTCCTTGCTGCCAGTGGGCCGGAGCTCCCCGACACAGTAATGGTTTTCCTCGTTAAAGAAAACGATCCGCTCGAGAACCCCGGTTAAACGCTCTTCCTGAGCTTCGAGGGACAGGGCTGCGGTGTCGTTCTTCAGGGACATTGTGCTTTCGGCGGGCTGAGGCCGAAAACAGATTCCGCGAGGGAAAACATGTTGTCAAACACGGCGTCGGTGCCGGCTTCCTGCAGGTCTTCGACGGAGTGGCTACCGGTTGCGACGGAGAAACTTTTCATGTTACCGGCGCGGGCGGTTTGAACGTCCCAGGGGGAGTCCCCAACGAGGCAGGTCTCAGAACCGTCGACGCCTAATTCGCTGAGAACATGGAGCGAAAGTTCGGGCTCGGGTTTTTTCCACGGGGTGTCTTTTTCACCGATAACCAGCTCCATGTGCTTATCCAGGGCAAGGTAATCGATTATGTCGCGGGACCGAGAGCCCTCCTTGTTGGTGAGGACAGCGAGTCGCAAACCACGCGCGTGAAGGCTTTTGACGATGAACTCGGCACCGGGGAGGATCTGGAGGTCCTCTCGCCAGATCTTGTCGAAATATTCGCGGAAGATCCTGACGGCTTCCTCCGCGTCTTTTTCGGAGGAGAGTTCTTTTAGCGTGTTGGGCAGGCCACCGCCAACGGTAACCCTGACGCGTTCGTAGCTGACGGTCGGGTAACCGAGCTGCTCGAGCGCGTAGTTGGCGCAACGATAGATGGTGGTAAAGTGGTCAATCAAGGTGCCGTCCAGGTCAAAAAGGACCGCCTTGAGACCATTTTGCATTTGCTTTGACATACTGGCCAGTTGGTTAATTTCTACTTTTCAAATGTACGCCTTGAGGATTTGCTGATTATTGCAGGCAATGCCCGACAAGCGTTACTATTGCCGAGACTTATGGCCGCACAAGCGCAAAACGCCTCATACAAGGTATCCATCGATGGCAATCAACTTGAGGTTGAATTACTGGGCGAGTGGAGGATCGAGAATGCGGTTCCCTCCCTGGAGCCGATTGAACGGGCGTGCACGGAAGGGAAAGAGCCACGCCTGACCTTCAAGACGGATAGTCTGGGCCGGTGGGACAGCAGTATACTGGTATTCCTGCTGAAGTGCCGCGATTATGTCCGCGGGGCGGAAGGAGACTTTGACCTTGAATCCCTGCCCGAGGAGATGCAGCGATTGTTACGTCTATCCCTGGCGGTCCCGGAGGCAGAGGCGGATCAGGATGCCGGGAAGGGGACGGGCTTCTTCAGGACTCTGGGCAAGTTTACGCTCGATTTTTCGGCAGGATTCAGAGAGATGCTGCATTTTACGGGGCAGACGACCCTGGGCCTGGTGGCGTTCATGCGGGGAAAAGCGCAAATGCGCTGGCAGGATTTCTGGTTTTTGATGCAGCAGGTGGGTGCCTCGGCACTGCCGATAGTGGCGCTGATCAGTTTTCTGGTGGGACTGATTATTGCGTTCCTGGGGGCGGTAGTACTGGTAAAGTTCGGGGCAGCCTTTGCGGTATCGTATATCGTGGGTTACGGAATGCTTCGTGAGATGGGCGCGATCATGACGGGGATCATCATGGCGGGGCGCACGGGATCGGCTTTTGCGGCGCAAATCGGGAGCATGAAGGCATCCGAGGAGATTGATGCGCTGAAGACTCTGGGGATCAACCCGATCGAGTTCCTGGTGGTTCCGCGGGTGATCACGCTGATCCTGATGATGCCGTTGTTGACGGTCTTCGCCAATGTGATCGGGATTTTCGGAGGATATCTGGTTTCCTCGACGATGCTGGATATATTTGCCGAGCAATACATCACGACGATGGTAAGGGTGGTCGGACAAAAGGATTTCTTCCTTGGAGTCTTCAAGGGAGGAGTCTATGGAGTCATTATAGCGATATCCGGATGCCTGCGGGGCTTTCAGGCGGGCCGCAGCGCGGATGCGGTGGGAACGGCGACAACGAGTGCTGTGGTAACCGGGATCACGCTGATCATCTTTGCCAATGCCCTGATCGACTGGCTGGCGGCATTCCTGAATATATGAGCTCCGGGACGGCACATATTGAAGTCAAGGACCTCACCATGGCTTATGGCAGCTATGTTGTGATGCGTGACATTAATTTTGTGATCGAGCGTGGGAGTGTGAATGCGATCATGGGTGGGTCCGGCTCAGGCAAGAGCACGTTGCTCAAGCACATGATCGGGCTAATGGAACCTGCGATGGGAGACATCCTGTATGAGGGCGTGAGTTTTGTTCATGCATCCGAGAGCGAGCAACAGGAGATGGTGCGGAAATTTGGTGTGACCTACCAACAGGGAGCCTTGTGGTCTTCGATGACACTGGCGGAAAATGTGGCCCTGCCGTTGAAGGAGTATACCCAACTGAGTGATGCGGAGATCAGAGAAATTGTTTCGTTTAAGTTGTCACTGGTGGGGCTGAAGGGTTTTGAGGAGTATTATCACTC
>CAYQCG010000409.1:0-263 GCA_964415925.1 uncultured Puniceicoccaceae bacterium
GTGCCGCTCAAGATTCAGCGCGAGGGCATCAAGAACGATGCCCTCTCCGAAGAGGACAAAGAGCGCAGGGACGCACTCGAGTGGACAGAGGATGGCGGGGCGCCCCCCGATGCGGTCGATGCCGCGGCCATCAATAAATGGCTCTTCAACACCGATACCGTCGACAAGGTGCTCTCGCACCTGATGAGCCACGGCATCAAGGTCCAAGAGGGCGACCGCCTCGGCAAGGCAATCATCTTTGCTTAAAACAGCACGCACGCTCG
>CAYQCG010000409.1:273-2699 GCA_964415925.1 uncultured Puniceicoccaceae bacterium
GCTTCATCTCAGAGAGCTTCGATAAAAACTATCCGCACTTCAAGGGGCAGTTTGCACAAGTCATCGACTACAGCGTGCCCTACGCGCAATCGCTGATCGACGATTTTTCAGATTCGAAGAAGCCCCCCCACATCGCCATCTCCGTCGATATGCTCGATACCGGGATCGATGTCCCGGAGGTGGTGAACCTTGTCTTTTTCAAGATTGTGCGCTCCAAAACCAAGTTCTGGCAGATGATCGGGCGCGGCACGCGGCTTTGCCCGGATCTGTTCGGGCTGGGAATGCACAAAGAGAATTTCCTTGTCTTCGACTTCTGCCAGAATTTCGAGTTCTTTAATCAGAACCCGAACATAAGTGATGGAACCCTCGGCCCGTCCATCAGCGAGAAGCTCTTCATCGCACGCGTCGAGCTCGTTGGCGAGATTGACGGGCAACTTCAGATCCATGACGTGCCCGAGAACGTTGAGGCTCTTGCCGAGCTGCACGGCAGCATTCGCGAGCGGCTCTATGAGGAAGTCGCAGGCATGAGCCTCGATAACTTCATCGTCCGGCCCAAGCGGCGCTATGTCGAGAAATTCCAGAACCGTGAAGCGTGGGTTAACCTCGATATCGAGGCGCGGATCGAGCTTTCCGAGCACGTCGCGGGGCTTCCAAGCGCCCTCAAAGACGATGATCTAGAAGCCAAGCAGTTTGACTACCTGATTCTGCTCTCTCAGCTTGCCCTTCTGCGAAGCGACGGAGCCTTTGCGAAGTACCAGGAGCGCATTCAGGATATCGCCTCTGCCCTCGAGGAGCTTGGGAACGTGCCCATGGTTGCAGCGCAGATGGCCCTGATCCTCGAGCTGCAAACTGATGAATTCTGGCAAGACGTGACGCTCCCGATGCTCGAGATCGTGCGCAAGCGCCTCCGCAAGCTCGTGAAGCTGATCGAGCCCGCCTCCCGAAAGATCGTCTACACAGACTTTCAGGACGAGATCGGAGCAGCGACCGATGTCGTGCTCCCTGATATCGGCAACGGCAGGGATAAGGCCCGCTTCAGCATGAAGGTGCGCCACTTCCTGCAGCAACACGGCGATCACATCACCCTCCAGAAGCTCCGCCGCAACGAGCAGCTCACTGCGCAGGACCTCGAGGAACTCGAGCGGATCTTTGTCGAAGAAGGGATCGCTGACAGCGCAGAGCTTGAGCGCATTCGCGAGGAAGGCGGTCTCGGCGTTTTCATCCGCTCTCTTTTGGGGCTCGACCGTGAAGCAGCCAAACAAGCCTTTTCGTCCTTCATGGACGGGAAGAGCCTCACCGCCAACCAGATCGAATTCGTGGACATGGTCATCGACTACCTCACCGAACGCGGCGTGATGGACCCGCGCAGGCTCTATGAGAGCCCTTTCACCGATCTCGACGATCAGGGCGTGAGCGGTGTCTTTGAAGTCGCGCAAGTGAAGCAATTAGTCACTGTCTTGAAAAATATAGAAAAGAGAGCCGTTGCGTGATGCTGACTCCACTTGATCGTCAAAATATAGTATTTAATTTCTTCGCTGTCTTTCTTGTACTGATTTAGCGGAATCCTTGGCGTCTGTCACAACCTTTGGTTGGGAGTCCTTCAGCAAAGCCTCATATCTTTCCATCTGTATTTTCATTAAGGAACCCGGTAACGTGAATGATGCTAAAAAAACAAAAGTGGCCAGCCCAAGAAATAGAGTTTGCAGTAACTTTTGAACTCCATGCATTTCGGCTGGCGCAAGATACATTGCCAATGCAAGACCAAGTGTTAAAAGGTACAGAAAAAAAAGTAATGTTTGTCTGTACAATTTTCGATGGACTGTCTTTTTCATCTTTTGCAGCTCCCCCCAATTCTTAGCCTGCTGAAGGGACGGCTCAGCTATAAATGTTATAACTGCAATCAGAAATCCAGCAAGAATAGAAAATATCGTAACCACAGTATTTACGGCGTCGGGGTTGTTCGCCACCATTGGCTGAAACTCGTAACCAACGAATATCGACATAATTACAGCAGCAGCAAGTCTCGCCACTCGCCACCAATCAATTTTTTCTGTCCAATTCAAGCCCTACGCCTCCAGCTGGCCATTTTCTTGGAGTTCGGCCATATAAGTTTCCATCGCATCCCAAGCTTGATAAACGCTGACAGAATTGGCGACAGATTCAAGCCGTACTTGCTTTCTTACAGAGACCTCACTGGGCTTGATTGTCGCGCCATCACGAAGATGAATAACAAATCCATCAGACTCTTCGTCTTCTAAAACTTCTTCAGCAAGCTCATTCAAAGCGGACTTTGCTACCTCGAGATCGCTCTTTGGAACATTTATAGAGACTTTGACAGATCCCTTTTCAGCGGAGCGTAATTCTTCAAAAGTTTCATCACGTGCAGTCACGGCGGAAAATGCTCCTCCAAATTGTCGCTTTATCTC
>CAYQCG010000410.1:0-2692 GCA_964415925.1 uncultured Puniceicoccaceae bacterium
TCAGGGTCTTCCCGGTCGGTGGCGGCACGGATGTCCCCGGTACTTTTAATGTTACAGATAAGGATATCATCACATTTACACCAGATACCGTACTTGCTGAAGGCACAACCTACAGAGTCCTGCTTGAGTCTGGTGGTATTAAGGATGCTGCAGGAAATGCGATTGAAGAGTTCTCTTTCGATTTTACAACTGAGGAAATAGAGCCGGCTGATCCGATCACGATAACGGATGTTTCTTCCTCAATGTATCCTGTGCCACCAGGAGGGTCGACCAACCTTTCAGTCACTGCCAGTGGAGGCCTGGCACCATTGGTATACAGTTGGGACTTCAGTGACGGCACAGCGGTAACGCCTTTCAGTTCATTCAATTCAGCGATCAGTCATAGTTTCGCAGAACCGGGCCATTATACAGTGCAGGTTCAGGTGCGTGACAATAGCAGTCCGCCATTGACCGCCACAAAGTCGACTGTCGTAACAGTCGCCAACACACCGCCGGAACTCATGCCCACCAGGGGAACGCAAATCTTCTGCGATGAGATGAACCGACTCGTCTGGTGTGTTAACCCGGATAACAATACAATTACGGCGATTCACGCAGATACGTTAGCAAAAATACATGAATTTCCAGTCAGTGAAGATCCACGTAGTATCGCGCAAGATACTGAAGGCAACTTATGGGTTGCCTGTCTGGATGCAGACAGGCTAGAAGTGCTGAATCCCGAGACTGGCACAGTAATAGACTCACTTGATTTCCACCCCGGATCACGCCCCCATGAAGTCGTCTTCGACAACCTGAAGAATTATGCCTATGTTACGCTCGAAGGAAGTGGCAAGGTAGTGCGTATCGATCCATCCATTACACCACTGGTGATTGATCTCGAGCTCAATACGGGACCTATGCCTACAGCATTGGCAGTAGATGCGAAGCGCGACCGACTGTTGGTCAACCGGTTTATTTCACCGGATGACAGGGGGGAAGTCCATTCGTTCACAAATGCAGCTGCTCAAAATTTCAGCTTTGAGGAGACAATAGCGTTAGCCCTCGACACAACCTCAGCGGAAGCAGGCCAGTCAGGCCGGGGCTTACCCAATTATCTAGCCGGTGTGGTGATTGATCCCCGGAACGAATTTGCTTACGTAACCGCGAAAAAAGACAACATTTTTCGGGGTGGCTTTAGGGACGGGCAACCTCTTACTCATGAAACCACGGTGCGGACAATCGTATCCAAGATCGACCTGGCAACCAACACCGAGGTCATGGAAGATCGTCTGGACATCGATAATTCGTCACAGCCAACAGCGATGGTATTTTCCCCGTTAGGCGACTATCTCTTCATCACCCTTCAGGGAAATAACGAGATTAAAGTCAGGGATACTTTTTCAGGAAGTGTTGTCGCAACCTTACCCTCCGGGCTGGCGCCTCAAGGAGTTTGCTTTGATACGGCAACAAATCGTCTGTTTATCAAAAACCTCAACAGTCGTACAGTTACAGTATACGATCTTACAGATGCACTTGCTGAGGGCAATTTCGATCAACCGGCAATTGCTACAGTCAGCACTGTTGCAAACGAAATACTCGAGCCTGTGGTACTTCTGGGCAAACAAATATTCTACAATGCCAGTGATCCGCGCATGAGCGAGGAAGGTTACCTAAGTTGTGCGACTTGTCACCAGGACGGACATCATGACGGTCGCACGTGGGACTTTACGAGTCGAGGAGAAGGCCTGAGAAACACGATTGGCTTACGTGGACGTGCGGGAATGGAACATGGGAATGTTCACTGGAGTGCGAATTTTGACGAAATCCAGGATTTTGAATTCGACATGAGAAACCGTTTTGGTGGCACCGGCTTCATCGAAGAAGGTATCCCCCTCAATTCACCGCTTGAAACGGTTACAGCATTTCGCAGTGATGATCTTGATGCGTTGGCCGCATACATTAGGACTCTAAGTGCTGAGACCCTTTCGCACAGCCCGGAACGAGCCGAAGGCGGCGGTTTTACGATCGAAGCCCTGGCCGGAAAACGACTCTTCGAAGGGCAAATCGTTCCAGCTTCCGGGAATGCCCTTGATTGTATGAGGTGCCATTTACCGTCAAACGAATTCACCAATAGTTCGGTGGGGGCTATTACGGTTCACGATATTGGAACAATCAAGAATAGCTCGGGCTCAAGACTGGGAGAAACTTTGAACGGAATCGATACACCAACACTGCTGAGTCTTCATGACAGCGCGCCCTATTTACACGACGGCAGTGCCCAAACTATCGAGGAAGTTTTTGAACAGTTTGAAGCAAATGCTGAACTCTACACGGATGGCTCTGCCCATAATCTCTCAGAAACCGGCTTTGATTTGAGCGAGTCTGAAAAGGCTATGCTGATTGCCTATCTCAGGCAAATCGACGGTCGCGATGAAGTGAGAATAAACGCCAACAACTGGAACAGTTCATGGGGTACCGATATCGGATCCTTGGACAATGACTATGACGGGGATGCCCTGACCAACTTCCAGGAATATGCTTTCGGAACCAATCCACTGATTCGTGATAAACCCAAAGACAGTATCCGGCTGTTTTGGAAGGACGGGATAGCCCACTTGAGCTTCAAACAAAGGGCAAACGATGAAAGCCTGGTCTATACCATCGAAAGCTCCAGTAATCTTGTCGACTGGACTGAGGATGAATCACCTAATCT
>CAYQCG010000411.1:0-2685 GCA_964415925.1 uncultured Puniceicoccaceae bacterium
ATCCCCGTCCCGGCCATTTCCGCACCCGTCGCCAACGCCACTTTCGCCTCCTCCGACAACGCACCGAAGCTCATATCCGACACCAGCAGCGGTATCTTCAGCCTCAACGGCCTCTTGGCCGACGGTCCGATAATGGTCGTCGTTTCCACCGCCTCGTCATCAAACAGGGGCAGCTTGGCCAGTTGCCCGGTTAAAATCTGGATATTGTCCCACTTCGGCAGGTCCGTCCGCGGTACTCCCATCGCCTCGCTGAATCCGTGGTGCCCTACCTTGCTCAGGCCATGTTTCGCCAGGTGCTGGATCTCCCCTACCCGGTCCTCGCTCTCAATCGGATGCGTGTCCGCATAATCGCCCAGATACTCGTCGCGCTTGAAAGGCTGCGGATTCTTTTCCACCCATGCCGCAATCTCGTCATCGTCCACATACACCGCGTCGTCCTCAATAAACGCTGTAAATTTCTCCAGGAACTCCGCATTGTTGTATTCCGAAACCCCCGTGTCATAGCGGTAATCCCAATTGTGTACACCGCAGATCAGGTTGTGTCCATCGATATGGCCGTCCGCCAGCAGCGCCCCCCGGTGGTGGCAACGCCCGTAGAGAACCGAAACGCTCTCGTCGTAGCGGATAATGACCAAATCAACATCCGCAACAAATGCATAGCTCGGAACGCGGTCCTCCAGCTCGGACCATGAGGCAACTTTTACTTTCTTCATAAAGATTTCAGGAGTGTGACGGTTTCAGGAGTTAATCATTACAGAATTACGATCAGAATGAGTATTTACAGTTATTCCGCTTTCTTCTCGTGTGCAAGTTCCCAGTTCAGGGAAAAGCTGATCACCGTCCGGATCAGCACGATCCCCCCTAGAATGCCCAGTTCCTCCCAGCCCGGATCAAGGATCGTCTCGACTACATCCGCCGCCACCAGGAATTCCAGCCCCAGCAAAATATAATATCCCAGATGGATTCTGATTTCCTTCCGTTCATGCTCGATATCCGCACCCCCAAGGCATTTGATCTCCGACCGGACAAAACGGAAAACACACACCAGCACCCCGTAGATCAGGATCAGTGTGCCCAGCGTTCCCAAGATCTCCACCGCATACTCCATCCATGTATGCAATAGCATGTCCGTATGCCCGGCTTCAGGGTGGGCTGTTGTCGCTTCTCCGGGCATGTGCTCTTATCTGCATAAATATGCATAGGTGGAAAGATAAAAATGTCCTGTTAATAGTAATTTTATTGCATTCGCTAAATTTTTTCAGGTATCCCTTCAATTTTCGTCAGGTTCAATATAATATGTCTGTATGGATATATCTCTAACCATTAATGAAATCATAAAGGCCGTCGACTGGGTCGCCCTGTCACGTTCGGCTCTACGCATTCTTCTCATTCTTGTATTAAGCCTGGTCGTCTGGCGGTTGATCCCGGTCCTGCTCGGCAAGTTTGAAAAGCAGCTGGTTAAAAACTACGTCCAGAACAGCCGCATGGGCGAAGGCGAGTCCGAGAAAAGAGCCAATACCATCATCAGCCTCATCCGCAAGGCTGTCGCCGTTGTCTTCTGGCTTATCATCGGCCTTACCCTCCTCAATGAGCTCGGTGTCCAGATGGGGCCCCTCCTCGCCAGTGCAGGCGTCATGAGTCTTGCCATCGGCTTCGGTGCTCAGAACCTCGTCAAGGACGTCATCTCAGGCTTTTTCCTCTTGCTCGAAGACCAGGTCCGCGTCGGCGACGTCGCCCTCATCAACGGCACCGGTGGCCTCGTTGAGAAAGTCCGCTTCCGCAGCATCGTCCTCCGCGACTTACAGGGCATCGTCCATGTCTTTCCCAACGGCAGCATCAATACACTCTCCAACATGACCTACGACTGGTCCGCCTACGTCATGGACATCAAGGTCGCCTATAAGGAAGACATGGATCACGTCATGGACGTCATGAAGAAGGTCGGTCACGAACTCAAACAAGACCAGAAATTCGGCCCCCTCATGATCGCCGACCTCGAAGTCTTCGGCGTCGACACCTTCGCCGACAACGGTGTTACGGTCAAGGCACGCCTCAGGACCAAGCCACTCAAGCAGTGGGACGTCGGTCGCGAATACCGCAGACGCCTGAAACTTAAATTCGAATCCGAAAATATCCAGATCCCCTTCCCCCATATGTCGGTCTACTTCGGCGAAACCTC
The DNA here is from genome assembly GCA_964415925.1 of uncultured Puniceicoccaceae bacterium. GTDB lineage: Bacteria > Verrucomicrobiota > Verrucomicrobiia > Opitutales > Oceanipulchritudinaceae > CAYQCG01. The sequence goes on from CAYQCG010000411.1 coordinate 2,180, forward strand.
CAAAGCCTTCGCCATCACTGGCGAATCCATCGCCAACCAGGCAGCCCAATCATGAGTTGGCTATAGCAGGTAACTAATTATCAGGTAATTACACGAAATGAGTAAATCTTGCAAATGTTTTACTATAATCACATATTTCCTGTATTTTATATCATATTTTCATTATCTTTATTATTTTTCGTGTTTCCCTGTCCAACCTGATTGATCTGGTAAAACTAGTTAGGCATCTATGTCCATTTACTCTCCCATAAGCTTTTCATTTTCGTGTAATTTCGCGCTTAACCCCTTCATTACCAACACGAGTTAATAATAATCTCAACTTCTCATAAAACAGCTTGCATTCATACAAAATAAGTATACAAACGTTTATATCATCAAATTCACTAACCGCTGCCTCTGAGCCCCCGGATCTCAATCGCACCTCAACCAACAGAAAGCCGAAACCATGACCTAGCTCCACACTCCCCTATTATCCTAACTCCTAACCCGAAACTCCCAAACCCCAT
>CAYQCG010000412.1:0-2672 GCA_964415925.1 uncultured Puniceicoccaceae bacterium
GAGCCGCTGCGAGACATAGAGGGAAATAATCTGGCATTGCAGTCCCCATCCCATTCGATGCATTTATTGAAGCCGCGTGGTAATCAAGTCCAGTTATGCCACTACAAGAGCGAGAATTGGCATCCCAATGTTACTCTCTATAAAGTTGCCCTGAAATGCCTGATCTGGCTTGAGGCATTCCAGAACCATCTCATTAACGGACGTTCCCTGGTTCATTTTTTAGGCAGATGAGCCGATATACACAAGTAGGAGATTCCTTATGAAAGAGAAACTTACAGATGAAATTGGACAACAGCTCATCAAAGCGAACCAGCAAGGGGAGACTGGCAAGGCCTTGGAATTCGATCCACAAACTGGCGAACTGGTAGTGCGACAAAAAGACCAGATCGTTAATCCCGACGCTACTATCTTGGATCAAATTGCAACCGACGGTTTTGCCTGAAAAAAATGACAACCGGCCCCGCGTCTATTGCCAGCGGGAAGATATTGATGCTCTTCGTCCGTGGGTTACGAATGAGCAGCAACGGTTTAAGGCTGTGGCATATGAATGGCCGGAGGATGGGGTCTTTCATCTCTACGCGAAAAAGCCGAAATATCGTCCAGGCAGTCATCCCGTAGGCGGATTTCTGGTATTTGTGGATAACGTGTTTGAACTAAAAGAGTCGTCCGCGCATCTCCAGCAAGGCTTATACGAAAGGCTCTGCAAGGAGGGTGCTGGCAAGAGATTTATCGTCGCTTTCTTTGCCCTGAATCATGCCGCTAATGACCGTCGGGTCTTCTTGTGTGAACCAGACGGCAACATAGAGTGTGCCTCAGAGGACATCCCTCCCCCTGAAGAACTTTATTCGAGGCACAAAGGATTACTGGAAGTTGATGATCTGGCAGAGAAATGCATTGGTATCATTGGATTGGGTAGTTTTGGTTCAACTATAGCGATTGAATTGTCCAAAGCAGGATTGGGTAGCTTCATGCTTTTTGACCCGGATCGCCTCGAGTTGGCCAATGTTTCACGCCATGTCTGTGGAATTAGCGATCTTGGACGCTTGAAAACCAACGCGGTCAGTGACGCAATTTTACAGAAGAATCCATACGCAGGTATTGAGAAATATCCTGTCGATATAGTGGAGGAAAAACAACTCTTTGAGGCCAACGCGTCAAGATGTGATCTCCTGATTGCAGTTACTGATGAAAACCAAAGCCGTTTTACAATCAATGAAATCGCTTTGAAACAAAACATTCCTTGCCTCTTTGGTAGAGCGATAACGAGAGCAGCTGGAGGTGATGTATTCCGGTTGAAAGCAGGTGGAAATCCATGTCTCAGCTGCCAGATTGAACAGGGGATTCTAAAGGGAGATGAAGAAGTCTCGGGAGAGCGACAGGCGAAGCGTAACGCACCTGCCTATATGACGAATGAACAAGTCAAGGCAACGATTCAGGTAGGTCTATCGGCCGATATAGCACCGATAACTCAAATGATTGTCAAACTGGCGCTGGTTGAACTTTCAGATAGCGCCGACCCTGTATTTCAGAATTTGCAAGAAGATCTGACGGCCGATTACTACATCTGGGCCAATCGGCGTGAGTTAATTTACGAAGAGTGGCAGTCGATGGGAGCGAACTTTAACCGTCCTTCCATTTTGCGCTGGTATGGCGTCAATGTGCCCCGCTCTTTAGAATGTCTTTCCTGCCAAAGGGACCTGGAATAGCAAATGGGACAAAAACTGATATTCGACCCGGAAACCGGTGAACTGCTGGTGTCAGAAACCTTGACGAAAAGCCCTTTTTCCCTTGGCGGTCAGTCATTGGCTAAGGGAGATGATGGGACGCCTGCATCCAGAATATATCCCGAACTTGCCCGTGCACTCGAATCAGGTAATAGCAGGTTTCAACAGGATACATTAGAAATGCTAGCCGCAGCCGGTCCTGCCTATGTTTCATTATTTCCCCTGGTTATCCCGTATTTAAAGGCAACCGATCCGGAATTACAAAAATCTGCAGAAAAGGCACTGGTCCGATTGGGTTTTGACCTGGCAAGCCGAAACTCAATCTCTACTCTACTTCAGGGAGAGGATAATGATTTACGCCTAAGGCTGATTAAGCTATGCACGTTCTGGGGACAACAGGCAAGAGGGCTCTCACAATCCCTCGCTAAGCTTCTGGGTGATGATTGTACAAGGATTCGAGAAGCAGCTTCGAAAGCTTTGGCCGCAACCGGTTTTCATGCATCTGCACTTCCTATAGTAGAGAGGTTAATGCGTCATGGCAATGAGATGCAACGAATAGCTCTCCTGCAAACCCTGGCAGGTTGCGCCGGCACTGCGACCTCAGCTTTGCCAATGGTCGTATCCCGTCTTAATGACAAAAATGGGCGAGTCGTTGCTGGAGCTGCTCAGGCTTTCAGGCAAATTGGCTTCCATGCTTCAAGTTATAAGGAGATTCAGAGGATACTGGGCCATGCGGAAGCAGAAAGAAGGTGCCTGATGCTGGAATTACTGGCGGATGCTGGAATCAAAGCTGTGATAACTGCCCCTATCGTCTTTCCACTCATTGCGGACGATGATGAAAGAGTGAAAAGACTGGCTTGGAGAGCACTGGATGCCCTTGGGTACAATGACGGTCTGCTCAAACCAATGGAATAATTCAAACATCATCCGGACTGGACTATTCGGTTG
>CAYQCG010000413.1:0-2670 GCA_964415925.1 uncultured Puniceicoccaceae bacterium
CCGTCATGGTATCAAAAGCATTACCGTGAAGAACATGGGCCGCCTATGGGACGGGGTCAGGGACAAGGCCGCGGACGATCAGGCAACAACTAACAAGGGCTTTCCAGTAAATGGGTACGAGTGCCTTCAATATGCTCCAAACCCCAGTTACTGATCGATTCAAGAACCGGAATAAGCGTTTGACCCTTCCGGCTTAGACGATATGCATCCGTTCCCGCTTTCACAGGCGAAGGGTATCTTTCTACCATACCGTAATCTACCAGACGAGTCAGACGTTTTGAGAGAATATTTGTGGCGATGCCTTCCGGAGAACGGCAAAAATCTCGAAACTGGCTGCGACCCAGAAAAAGATCCCGTATGATCAGCATTGTCCATTTATCCCCAATGAGATCCAAAGTGCACGCTACGGGGCAAATAGAACGTCGGGTATGCAGTTGAATTTTTTTCTTCATCACAATTTGACTTTAATCATAACGCTTGCATTTTGCAATCAAATAGACGCTTGTATTTTGCAAGTTTATTTCACCTTAACAACATTTATCAAAATGAAGCTGTATCGTTTAACTGCATTACTTGCTGGATCCGCCTTGGACACATCTTTTAGCTCCAACCGCAGAGCTGTCGAAAGCGGCCAGCCCTACACCGGCCAGATCAACTGGCCGGAAAACTATAAGCCAGAAAATGCCGGCTTTTTCATTCATAATCATATTCTTATCGAGGCCTCTCCCGAAACTGTCTGGTCAATTCTGATTGAGGCAGAGTCCTGGCCAATATGGTATAAGGGTGCCCGGACAGTAACGGTATTGGACAGCTCCGATAGTAAGCTGAAAGCGGACTCGGTCTTCACGTGGGAGACTATGGGGCTTTTCTTCGAGTCTACAGTAACTGAGTTTGAACCACCATACCGTTTAAGTTGGGAATCCCGCAAATGGAGTATCCGGGGTATCATGCCTGGTTAATTATCCCCACGGAAACAGGGTGTCGTCTAGTAACAGACGAATCACAGCATGGCCTGTTGACGCTTCCGCAAAAAATATTTCGACCGAATAAATTGCGCAAATTGCATGATCTATGGCTGGCCGGAATTAAACGCAAAGCAGAATCCAGTGAATTTGGAAGGTAAATAAGTTAAGATGTATATTAAATCCAAATCAATCCATAGCCGGTATCGACGAACCTTCACCCGATTCCTGACCTCTATGGCGGTGCTGGCTTTCTTTAACGGTTGCGCCATCTCCACACCTTTCCGGGGACCGGGATATGATCCTGGCCAGGGTCTTAGGACCCTTAAGTCGGAAACAGTTGTCGTCGGTCTAACCGCAATCACACTGAATGATGATGATGACGCGGCAGGGATCTTCTGGCAAGAAATGGCAAGAATGCGGAAAGCAATGCCGGGAATGCCGGGTTTGATAGGCTTTTCAGTTCGCAGGCAGCTTTTCGGAAATCAGGGCTGGACTGTCAGTGTTTGGGAAGATGAGGCCAGTCTTGATGCATTTGTCCGCAGTCCGGAACATATTCGTGCCATGCGACTGGGCACGCCGGCCCTTGCCAAGGCAAGCTTCGCGCGTGTAGAAGTTAACGGTAGCGAGATTCCCCTTTCCTGGGACCGTATAGAGCAGCTTCTAAAGGAAGAGGCAAGAACTGGCAGATACTATTAGGAGAACCTAAGCCAATGCCGGCTCAGTGCCGGGTGGTAGTTCATCCTCGGGCTTTTTGTCGGCTGCTTTCTTTTTATCTTCTTCCTTCTTCTTTTTCTCTTCTTCCGGCGGTTTGGGTGGACGGATCAGGATTGGACTCTGGATGTCACCGTGTTCAAGGATCTCGTGCACGTGCTTGCCTTCGATCGTTTCATACTTAAGCAGTAATTCGGCTACTTTTTCAAAAGCTTCCCGCTTTTCCGTAAGGATATTCTTTGCCCGTTGAAACTGCTCATCAACGACATGTCGAATAGCGACATCTATAGCCTTGGCTGTATCCTCACTGTAGTTCTGATTTCGTGTGATTTCACGACCCAGGAAAATGTGATCCTGGTTTTCACCATAAGCGATCGGACCAAGTTCGCTCATACCCCAGTCCTGCACCATATGGCGGGCAATTTTGGTGGCTTGCCGGATGTCACTGGCAGCGCCGCTGGTTACATCACCGAAAATCATCTCTTCGGCCACTCGTCCACCCATGGCTGTGCATATCTGGTTGTAGAGGAAGTTTTTGGATTGGTGCAGAATATCCTTCTTGGGCAGGAACATCGCCATACCCAATGCCTGACCGCGCGGAATAATCGTAACTTTATGAAGCGGCAGGCGTCCGTCATCGATCGAAGCCTGGATCACTGCGTGACCTGCTTCATGATAGGCCGTGATCTTCTTGTCCTCGTCGTCCATCAACCTGCGACGTTCGCGACCGTAGGCAATCTTGTCCCGAGCCTCGTCGATGTCGCTCATTTCAACAGCTTCCTTCTTGTAACGTGCAGCCAGAAGGGCGGCTTCATTTAAAAGGTTTGCCAAATCAGCACCGGAGAAACCAGGTGTGTTGCGGGCTACAACAGACATATCAAGATCCTTCACCATTTTGATCTTCTTGGCATGGACGTGGAGGATCTCTTCACGCCCGGCGATATCCGGTAAGTCAATCAGGATTTGCCGGTCAAAGCGTCCGGGACGCAGCAGG
>CAYQCG010000414.1:0-2667 GCA_964415925.1 uncultured Puniceicoccaceae bacterium
TCTATTGGGCACAATTGGCGGATTTTCGCCAGGAAACTGATGAACCGGTGGAGGAAAGCACCTGGGCGGAACTAAGGGAAGCCCAGACCATGGCCACTAGGCTGGAAAAAACCGGCCAAGCCGTGATTATAGACCTTGGCGAGGGCAAGGATATCCACCCGAGGAACAAGCAGGATGTCGCAGCCAGGCTCTCACGGCTGGCACTGGCGGACATATATGGATATGAAATACAATCACGCAGCCCGCAGCTGGAACGAGTAGTGCGGGGTGACAGATTCCTGGAACTGCATTTCACAGAAACAGGAAAAGGACTGAAGACCTTTGATACAAATACGTTGTCAGGCTTTGAAATTGCCGGGAGCGATGGCAAATATGTGAGTGCAGATTCCGAGTTTATAGACAAGGACACTGTCAAAGTGAGTAGTCCCAAGGTATCGCAGCCCGAGCATGTCCGTTATGGCTGGGCAGACAATCCAGTGGTGAATATATACTCCGAGGAAGGATTACCGTTAACGCCTTTCCGTGCTTCAGTTGATTAGGCCTTCCAGAAAACTGCAGAATTCGTGATATATTTTCTCATAAGCTTGAACTGCCTGCGCATCGGGCTGTGTGACAGAAGTCTTTTTCCTAAATGCGGAAAGAGCGGGGTGGTTCAAACCTTCATCACCCTTCAGGGCACGCAGTCCGAGCTTGAGGCCACCGAGGGCGACTGAGTCCGCGACGTCGAGGCGTTCGACGGGAGAGTTGAAGACATCCGCGATGACTTGAGCGATTGCTGCGCTCTGGGAGGCACCACCGGTGAGTTTGATGGACTCTGGTTTCAGGTTAAGCCATGCGGTTTGCTTGCGGAGATTCATGGCTTGTCCTTCGACACACGCTCGCACCAGTGCGGCCGGTTCTTCACGGTTACGGAATTCCCCAGAGCCTTGTATGAACGGTTTGGACGTATTTACCCTGGGAGATGTTTCAGGACCGTATAAAGGTAAAATGAAATTACCCTTGCTGCCGGGTGCGGTTGACTGAATGGCTTGGGCAAACTGCTCCCAGTCCATGCCGAGTTCCTGGCGGATGCGGTCACGGGCGAGAGCGCCATTCGTCACGCACTGGAGGGCAAAGTATCCGCCGAGAGGGTGACAGAAGAGGTGGCCCTGCCGTTCCGGATCAGTGATTGCAGAGGCGACCCTTGCAAAAAGGGTATCCGAGGTGCCAAGACTGATCACCAGACTTTGCTCGGGTGTGCTGTCACCAGCAATCAAGCCGAGATGGCTGGCGTGGTTGTCACCTGTGAAAACGCCCACTACGGCATCCTTATTGAGGCCAAACCTTTCATGAAAGTATTGAGCAATGGAACCCACTTTGTTTCCGCTAGGGGCGAGCTGTGGAAGCTTCTCTTTCAATCCGGATGCTGTAGCCTCAAGTAGTGTTTCGTGCCAACTCATGTCGGAGAGGTTCAAGAGGTTCATCCCTGAGGCATCCCCGTAGTCGAGCTGCGCATCAGTGCCTACTAATACACTGCTGATGAATGAGCTGATCATGTGGATGCGGCTAGTATCCTTGTAGGCATCCGGCTCCGTCCGGGCGAAGCGATGAATCTGCGGACCTGTGAAACGTTCGATCATGCCCGACCCGGTGATGGAGGAGACAACATCGTTACCGTTTAAGGCTTGAGCTATCGTTGCGCAGTCATCCGAGGTGGAAGAATCCATCCAGATTGGGGCGGTTACCCTTGAGAAGGTGGTCTCCAGTTGAGCTGACAGTGAGACGTTATCGCTAAGTTCAGCTATCTGCTTGTGCCATTTCGCATTCAGATAAACGCTGCCGTGCTGCTGGGCGGCGCCGCCGATGGAGACAATTTCACTTAAGGGAATCTCCTTCCCCATGCGCTGAAAGGCCAGTTCCAAAGCGTCCAGCCACATGCGGGGGTCTGCGTGAACCTGTCCATCCGGCATATCCGGAATGAAGCCGTTGGGTGCATTGTATTGCGGCAAGTCCGAGCCAAACTGGACACTACAGCGGTGGATATCCGCACGATCCAGTTCCAGTGCGAGGACGGTGCACGACTGGGTTGAGAGGTCAATCCCGAGGGCGTAGGGCATCTCAGATGAAATCGTTGATCAGGTTTTCGAGCATTTCCTGACGACCGGAAGCCAGTTTTGGTTCATCGTTGGCCAAGGCATAAGCTTCGAGTTCCTCGAAGGAGGCATTGCCCGCTTCAACCTTTTGCCCCAAGTCGTTGTTGAAGCTGCTGTAACGGTCGTCGATGAATTTCTGATAACGGCCATCGGCGCGGATAGCGGCAGCGATCTTCAAACCGCGTGCGAAGGCGTCCATGCCGCCGATGTGGGCATGGAAAAGGTCCTCGGGCTCGTGTGACTCGCGCCGACGCTTGGCATCGAAGTTCAGGCCCCCGGTCTTGAAGCCTCCCATTTTGAGGAGGATGAGCATGACCTGGGTGGTGCCGTAAATGTTAGTGGGGAACTGATCCGTATCCCAGCCAATGAGCTGGTCACCGCGGTTGGCATCGATACTGCCGAGCATATCAACGCTGGCAGCGACGGTGAGGTCGTGCTCCATGGTGTGACCGGCGAGTTCAGCGTGATTGGTCTCAATTTTGAGTTTAAAGTGCTCCATGAGACCGTATTGCCGGAGGAAGTTGAGGCATGCCGC
>CAYQCG010000415.1:0-2665 GCA_964415925.1 uncultured Puniceicoccaceae bacterium
CACAAGTTGCAGGAACTGAAGGAAATCCTATCCGGATTGCCGGAAATCCAAGTCCGCTCCGCCCGTGAACTCGGAGGAAATCCTGAAGTTGAGTAAACTGGCAGCACATTTGCCGAAAATGCACGATTGAAAGCCGAAGCACTGCAACCGTTTGCTCCAACCTACAGCTTTGTCCTCGCAGACGACAGTGGCCTCATCGTCGATGCTCTGGGAGGTCGGCCGGGTGTCTATTCATCTCGTTATGCTCATGAGAAGGCTACGGACTCGGATAATTATAACAAACTCCTGAACGAATTGTCTGACGTCCGCGAACCAGCACGAACTGCACGTTTCACTTGTGTCCTTTGCTTATCGGGAAATGCGGTAGAAGAATTCTTCGAAGGCACCTGCGAAGGACGGATCGCTTTTGAGCCAACCGGTAGCGAGGGTTTCGGCTACGATCCAGTATTCATTCCCGATGGGTATGCGGATTCCTACGGAATTTTAGGACCGGATATAAAATCCCGGATCAGTCACCGCTCAAAGGCAGTCGAAAAACTCAGGCAGTGGTTGGAGCTTCGGACTCAATAGATTCGAGCAATGCGCAAACCTCGTCGATAAGAAAACCGGGTGTTGAGGCGCCTGCCGTGACACCCACCGTCTGATATTTCTCACGAAATTCTTCCACGTCGATCTCCTTTGCTGTTTCGATGTGGTAGGTGGGAAGATTCTGCTTTTCTGCCAGCAGTGCCAGCTTACGCGTATTCGCAGAATGATGTCCGCCAATCACGATGATGGCTTCAGCTCCGCCTTCGACAAGAATATGGATATCACTCTGACGGGCTTTAGTCGCACCACACACCGTGTCGAAAACCTTCAGGTCGGGATGACGTTCCTTGAGCTTTTCCGCCAGGCGTTCAAATTCGTCTGTGAACATGGTTGTCTGGGAAACCATCACAACTTTGTCTCCGAGTTCCGGTAATCCGTCCAGGTCTTCCTCCGTTTTTACCGTATAACCTCGGCCCTCCGTATATCCCAATAGACCAATGACCTCAGGATGCTTTTCGTCACCGAATATTACTGTGGTGTAACCTTTTTTCGCATGCATGCGTATCTTGCCCGCAACGATGCCTACGTCCGGGCAGGTGGCATCCTTGAAATCCGTGCCCATACTCTTTAGATACTCACGACGCTCTGGTGAGATACCATGCGCACGAACAACAATGACCGGATCCTTACCGGTATTTTTAAGTTCGACTTTGGACTGGCTTTTGTAATCCCCAACTTCATCAATGCCTTCAGCTTCCAGTTTTTCCATCATCTGGCGGTTATGGATCAGTGGTCCATCAGTGTATACACTCTTCTGACCACCCTCCGCATACTTGCGGGCGATGTCTATGGCGCGTTCAACACCCCAACAGAAACCGGCACTTTTCGCACGAACTACTTTCATGTAATTGAACCTTATGATAATTTAGTATGCCGTCAACCCTAGTTCCTTAACCAAAAGGAACTTGCCGCTCTGCAAGCTGCAGCCTAGACCCTTGCAAACCAAATGAAAAAATTTTATATTACAACCGCTATCGATTACGCTAATGGTAGCCCCCATCTGGGACATGCATCAGAGAAAATCCTCGCCGATGTGATTGCACGCTATCACCGGCAGCTTGGTGAAGATGCCTACTACGTTACCGGTACCGACGAGCACGGAATCAAGATCCAGCAAACAGCCCTAAAGCAAAACCTGCAGCCACTGGAGTATGTGGACAGCCTGTCAGATGGTTTCAAGCGTATGTATTCCTCATTGAATATTCATAATAATGACTTTATCCGGACAACCGAAGAGAGGCATAAAAGAGTGGTAGAACAACTCCTCCAACGCCTTTTTGACAAGGGTGAGATCTATAAAGGGCAGTATACTGGTTTCTACAGCGTCCGGGCTGAACAATTTGTCACCGAAAAGGAACGCCTGCCCGACGGCTCATGGCCGGAATTATACGGTGAAGTTATAGAGCTCTCGGAGGAAAATTACTACTTTAAGTTAAGCCACTATCAGGATTGGCTGATCGACTACCTGAAGAATAATGATTTTATCTTCCCCCGGTTTCGACAAAAGCAAGTATTGGAATTTCTCAAGGATGCATTGAACGACTTGTGTATTTCACGTCCGGTCAGCCGTTTAAATTGGGGAATTCCGATTCCGTTCGACCAGGAATATGTGACCTATGTCTGGTTCGATGCGCTGATTAACTACATCTCCGCAGTAAATTACGGTTCCGATGAGTTTTCAGAATACTGGCCAGCCGATTATCATGTCATCGGGAAGGATATTCTGATTCCTTCGCATTCTGTTTATTGGCCAATCATGCTCAAGGCATGCGACATTCCGCTACCCAAGGCACTGTTAGTGCATGGATTCTGGAGTCTGAATAATCAGAAAATGTCTAAAAGCACGGGTAATTTCATCGATTTCTTTGAGTTGGTAGACAGTTATAGCGCAGATGCCTTGCGCTATTACCTCACTCGCGAGATGAGTGTCGGGCAGGATAGCGACTTTACCCTGGAGCACTTCCTCGGACGCTACAATAGTGATCTGGCCAATGACTTTGGCAACCTGGTGAGCCGTTTACTGAATCTTGTTGGAAAGCATTTCCCCGATGGCCTTCCAGTCGCTTCAATCAATGAG
>CAYQCG010000416.1:0-2663 GCA_964415925.1 uncultured Puniceicoccaceae bacterium
AGGCTGACCAACTTCGCCGGTAACTGGAGAGGCGGGTGTCATTGCTCAACTGCATGAGCAGCTCGGCTGCCTCTTCGGTGCGCTCCATGTCACGCAGGCTCAGGCCCTCCAGATAACGCGCCCAACCATAGAGGTCATAGCCGACGCTGTCGCCGTATGCCACAACCAACTCCCGCACAGTGCGCAGGGATGCCTCTTCGTCGCCTGCATACCAGTCCATCCATGCCAGACGCATGCGTGCCTCGAAGATCGCGATGTCGTCATTGGGAAACCACTGAATGGCACGTTCCAGTGCAAGGCGCCGCTGTTCGGGTCTTGTTTCACGAGGGTATAGACGTTCGATCAGGCGTATCTGTCCTTTACCCGTCTGCATCATTGTCATTTCCGACAAGTCAGTCACTTCAGCGGAAGTATTGGCGTTGCCATTCCCTGCTTCGCTGCCCCGTGCAAGCCGGACCGCGTGCTGGATCCATAGTTCACTCGCTTTCACCGCCTTGTACAAGGACGTAAAGCGATCGACGGAAATCCGGCCTTCAGGAAGCTGAAATTCGAATTTTCCTGTAATCGTATGGTTGCTTGATTGCCAGCTTCCTTTTGCAAGATAGGGTGGCGAATTGACATGGAAGTCGGTGGGCAATGCATCAACAGCCAGTCCATCCGGATACTCACACTTGAACTGGACATCCACGCTTTCAGACCACAGGAAAGCTTCACGTGTAATCACCTCGTCTTGGCCCGCACTTGGAAGCAACCAGGCGATATTAGGCCACCCGAATGTTATTTCACGAGCGGGATTCTTTACTGGCACTTCCACGGTGAAATAGCACTTCAGCTTCATATTCCCGGAGTAGTCTCTGGAGTCCGTCCTGGTGACATCGATGAGTAGCGCCTGTGGATAAAAATAGCGGAGGTAGGTCGTCGCCTTGTCCTCGAAACTGTCCTCATCGGATGTCTGCCAGCGACTGCGAAGAATCGCATCATAGTAACCCTTGCACTCTACTTCCATCCATCCGCCTAGTTGCCCTTTGGGACTGAGTTTAAGATCAAAATTGTAGGATAAGTGACAGTGGCTGGAGGGCGGAATCTCGACCCATTTCCCTGATGCATAATCAGTATCTACAATCAGTGCATCTCTTCCCGAGGAGTAGGGCGATAGAATGCCGGGGCGTCCGAACTTAATGGTAGGGTCGCAGAATAGATAGCCTTCACTGGTTTCGACCGCACATATGGCATGATCGAAATGCCGGTAGTCGGGAGCCCGCTTCTCAACGGCTCCATTGTGATCGGTATTGACGAGGGCGAGATGCGCCGGAACACCGATTTCGCGCAGCAGCAGGCGCATTAGATTCGATTTGTCCTTGCAGTCTCCATATTTGTTGTCCCACACGTCCGTGGCCGTCTGCGGTTGCAGCCCGGCATAACCGAAATCGATACTGGTATAGCGTATGTCCTCGGAGACTCTTCGGAAAATCGCAGCTACTTTTTCTTCAAGGGTGACCGCATCAGCAGTCCATTCTCTGGCAAGCTTTCTGAGATTCGGGCTTAACTGTGAGCGCTCCTCAAGCAGACCCGCATACCACTTTGCGAAGGCATCCCAAGAAGGCAGTGTGGTAACCCAAACAACGGGCCCATGCTGGCGAATTCTGGCTCCATATTTTTCCCAGGTGTGCAGGGCAAGTTCATCTGATTCCCAGGAAAGACGAACCCTGCCTTCGGTGTAGGCATCTTCCTGCATTTCGGGAACGCCTTTGCCTGTGCTGACAAAATTCATGCGTTTCGACCATGCCAATGGTGCATCAATAATAACGCGCCTGTGTTTTGCCTGCCAGTTGGATGCCCATGAGTAGTAGTCTGTAAATTCGCCTGGAATCCTCATGTGCTCGCGCTCGATCAACAGGATTACATGCGTGACGGAGCCTTGCTTTACAGCGGGATAAAGAATGAGCAATTCCTTGCGGCCCGTGTAAATCGAATCTTCGGCATCACGTTGCGGGGTTTGCAGTATGATGCCTTCATCACGAACGGGCACACGTGTGCCGTCAGGTTGTATGGTTTCAGCCATGATGAGGTAGCACGTGTCCTTCTCGGGCCTGTATGAAAAGACATCCTCGGCAATGTATTTGAGGTTCCCATCCGTAACCGCCGTGTATGCGTGGTGATAGACTTCGTATACCCGGCCCTCCGACGTGATGTATAAAAAGCTGTCCCTGAGCAGAACGGCATTATCCGAAATCGACGGATCAAAGTCCTGCGACTGCTCCAGGACCTTCTGAACCGGAATTAGATGTGGTTCAATATGCTTCGCATATACTTCAGGGGGCGTTCGGAGCACCGCAGGATTGGCATGTGCCGGAGCCTGATAAATACTGAAGACCACTGCAGAGAACATGACACGTGCAATGATGATAAACATTGAATAGAGATGATGGTGCATTGTTTGTTTGGTAAATTGGCCTCAGTGCCATGGCAAGGCAAAGCAATCCTGTTGCAATCCTTATTCGATAAAGACCTGTTGGGGTGATCTCCTGCGAATCAGTTTTTTGGCTTGATCTGGATGTCCATGAAGCGCGCGCGGACTTTGTCGTTCCTGTGGAGTTGCAGGGCGATGTGACCGTTCAGCCAGACATTGTAGAGGCGGTGACTCTCGTCGTCGAGGATACCCG
>CAYQCG010000417.1:0-2661 GCA_964415925.1 uncultured Puniceicoccaceae bacterium
GTCGGAACGATATCGATCTTCCAGCTGGGGGAATATTTTATCCCCAAACCGAGCGCCAAGAAGAACATGCGGCATGTCTATACCCGCATCAATGACATCATCCGAGCATTGAGGGCAAAAGTATTGACCCATGCGGATGACGATCCACTCCAGGATTTTTATGTGCGGGTGGGAGCGATGGATATCCGGACCTTCGGAAATTTCACCGAAGGTGAGCCCACCCTTGCGGAGCAAAGTATTATCGTGGTGGGGGACCGTTACGATATTCAAACCAAAGCCATATCGGCTGGAGTAAGACTCATTGTGGTAACAGGTAACCTCGAGGTTGAGGATGAAATTGTCGAAATGGCGCAAACCAAGGGAGTCAGCATCATTGTGAGTCCCTACGACAGTGCCACGACATCCTGGGTGGTTCGAACAGCGAACCGGGTTGAACCTATCATGGAAACGGAATTTGAATGCTTCAGCAAAGAGGAAAAACTCACTGCTGTTGTCCGCAGGATCAGCAAGGCAAACGTGCAGGTCTTCCTGGTAACGGATGAAAAAGGAAGACTGGAAGGGGTCTTTTCACGAAGCGACCTGCTGAAGCCGTCCCCCAAGCAAATCGTGCTGGTCGATCACAATGAGCTATCCCAGGCGGTGGAAGGTGCGGATAAAGTGAACATACTGGAGATCATTGATCACCATCGCCTGGGCAATCCACCATCCAACCAACCGATTTTCTTCCATAACGAACCAGTCGGCTCCACTTGTACGATTGTCAGCGACCTTTTTCGGAGGAATGACCTCGAACCGGAAGCTTCCATAGCCGGTTGCCTGATGGCCGGCGTGATATCAGATACCCTGAACCTGAACAGCCCGACGACCACAGACAAAGACAAGGAAATCCTGGACTGGCTATCCGGACTGGCCGGAACGGAACCGTCTGTTTTGGCGGAGGATATTTTCACAGCCGGCGCTGTGATCCTTTCCCTGGAACCCGTGGAGGTCATCCACGCAGACATGAAAGTATATAATGAAGGCGAAATATCCTACTCGGTATCTCAGGTGGAAGAACTGGGTTTTGACAATTTCTGGAAAAGGCATGAAGTCCTGGCAGAAGCGTTGAAGAAAATCCCGAAGGAAGAGGGCCTGTTCTTCAGCGCCTTAATGGTAACAGATATCAATACCCAGAATTCGCTGCTTCTGGTGGAGGGAGACGAGGAAGTGATCGACCTGATTACCTATCCAAAAGTGGAAAAAGAGGATGTCTTCGAGTTATCCGGTGTGGTCAGCCGTAAAAAACAACTGATTCCCTACCTGACCAGCCTTTTGGGGACGCTGGGAGTAGAGGTGTAGTCTGATTCAGAAGGCATCTCTGATGATGTCGGACAGTTCCTCTTCACTCAAATGAACCGGATTGCCCTTCATGGAGCTTGCCGCTTGTGACTTCTCGACGAGGACCGGAATATCGCTTTCGGTTATGCCGTAGATGCCTAGTCCCGGAATCTTCAGGTCCGAGACGAGTTCCTGGATCCAGGCAACTCCATCCTCCGCTTTTGCGTCGGTATTGCCGTTTAATAATCGGGCGATTTCGGTAAAACGTTCCCCCAGCTTCTCAACTTCCCAGGCATGACGCAGGTTGGCCACCATGACTCCGGGCAGGAGGCGCGCACAAACGGCACCGTGCGGGGCCGGTTTATCCGCATATCCGCCGAGTGGACCGGCGATTCCATGCACCGCTCCGAGGCCGGCATTTGACAGTGCCATGCCACTAAAGAGACTGACCGCAGCCATGTCGGTACGGGCGAAGAGGTCACTCCCATCTTCCACCGTCTTCCGCAGGCTGCGAGCAGCACGACGGATAGCATCCCGGCAAAGGGCATCGGTAAAGGGATTGGACTTACTGGAAAGGAAGGGCTCAATGACCTGGGAAAGCGCATCCAGTCCACTGGCAGCGGTTTGATCAGGAGGAAGATCGAGCATCAACTCAGGATCCACCAGGGCAAGATCCGGACACATGAGGATGCTGCGGAATGAGACTTTGACTCTGTGTTCAGGCGAGGCGAGGACGGCATTCTTGGTGACTTCGGAACCTGTTCCGGCGGTAGTCGGAATAGCGACATAGTGGGCCGGGCACTGCTGAAGGCGTTTGCCTTCGCCTATGACTTCAAGATATTGGAGGACAGGCAGGGAATTTGTCATGAGGGCGGCGATCGCTTTACCCGCATCAATCACGCTGCCGCCACCATAACCGACAACGAAATTACAGGCTTCACGGAGAGCCTTCCGTGCCCCGTCTTCCACAACATCGATGGTTGGCTCTCCTTTCACTGAAAAATAGGTTACCCCAATGCCCTCGCATTCGAGCAGGTGGCGGACTTTATCTGCGCGCTTAGGGTTACTTCCGGTAATAAGAAGTGCGTGGCTTCCACACCCTCGTGCTTGCGGACCCAGCTCTTGTATATAGCCGGGACCGAACAGAATCTCAGTGGGTATGCCGACCGAGAATTTCATCTACCAGTCAGCTTCTTCAGGATAGATGCTATCGTATTTTACGGAATAACGGGGTTCAGCTTGCATCGGTTCCACCGTATCCCTGAACCGCAGGTAGTGCGCGGTCTGCTTGTGAGCGGCAGGGGCATCCGGAGACTTGTAGGCTTCGACGAGCATATACTGTGT
>CAYQCG010000418.1:0-2657 GCA_964415925.1 uncultured Puniceicoccaceae bacterium
CCGGTTTCCCTTTACGTCGGTAATATAGTTATCTTCTGCGTGCGTGATACGGCGATCGATAACCGCGAGAGATTCGTCTTCACAGCTGGATGGCGAGCGCGCCTGGAGAAGTTCATCAAAGAAGGCAGGAAGTGAATCAGACATGTTTTCAGCGTAGATAAGACAAACAAAAATTCTAGCTAAAAGGAGCAAAGCGCTGGACGTGACGACACAATCTTATCTACTTGGGTTTATGATTGTATATCCTGCGATCGATTTAAAGGACTTCAAGGTTGTCCGTCTGACTCAAGGTAAAGCGGATCAGGCTACAGTTTACTATGAAGACCCGGCAATTCCGGCAATGCACTGGAAGGATGCCGGTGCAGACTGGATTCACGTGGTTGATCTGGACGGAGCTTTTACCGGGTCACCGCGAAACGGTGCCAGTATCCAGAGAATTGTGGCTTGTGGTTTGAAAGTGCAGCTAGGGGGCGGAATTCGCAGCAGGGAAACTGCCTATGCGGCCTTAAAAAGCGGTGCATCAAGAATTGTCCTAGGGACTAAAGCCGTTCTAGACCATGACTTCCTGAAATCCCTGATAGATGAGTTTGGAGACAGGATAGCTGCAGGTATTGATGCCAGGGACGGTATGGTGGCTATCAAAGGCTGGGTGGAAACAACCTCAAAACGGGTACAGGATCTTGTGGCAGAGCTCTCTTCAATCGGTCTTAAAACGATAATATATACGGATATTAGCCGTGATGGCATGCTGACTGGGCCGAACTTTGCAGCTTATGAAGAGCTACTGGAAAAATCATCCCTGAATATTATCGCTTCTGGAGGTGTTGCCACACTGGAAGACGTGAAACGTTATCAGTTTATGGCAGAAACTCATAAAAACCTGGACGGTGTTATTATTGGAAAAGCCTTGTATGAAAAGACATTCACTCTGAAAGAGGCATTAGAGGTCTAATTCCTCTGCGATATCTTCAAGTGGATAACTCCAAATTTCAGAAAGTGTCGGGTGATACCAGTGTGCCGATAACAATTGCTTGACGTTAGCACCTAACGCCACGGCCACGATAAATGAGTGAATGAGTTCGCCGGCGTCTTTTCCAACACATTCGGCACCAAGAACCAGACCGTCCGGCTTTCTGGCCCACACTTTTACATAGCCGGCTTTCGCCTCCATCAGGATGCTTTTTCCGTGGTCATCGAATGGATATTCCGCAACAGCATAATCTATCGCTCTGTCCTTAAATTCAGATTCTGTCAGCCCGACGGAAGCTACCTGTGGATCAGTAAAAATGATTTTACTGAGAAAATTGAAATTCACCGGTAATGGTTTACCGCCCAAGGCATGTTTCGCGGCAACTTCTCCCTGTAGAATGGCTACATGGACTATTTCATGAGGTCCTGTGCAATCTCCGGCCGCGTAAACTGCGGGGTTTGAAGACTGCTGGTTTTCGTTCGTTTCTATATGTCCACTTTTGCGGAGTTTTACATTTGCTTTATCCAAACCCAAATTTGCAGTGTTCGGTATCCTGCCCAATGCATTGAATAGGCGTTCGGCGGTTACGCTCTTGTTCTCTCCCTGATGAACGAAATCAACCCCGATTGATCCCACATCACCGTAAATCCCTTTGATCTGCGTATCTGTATAGAGTTCGATTCCCTCTTCTTTGAATACATTCATGATGCACTTTGCAGATTCAGGGGATGCTTCCTTTAATATCAGAGGACTTCTCTGGATCTGAATGACTTTGGTCCCCATGCGTTGCAGGTATTGGGAGAGTTCGCAGGCAACAACTCCTCCACCAAGGATAATGATTGATTTTGGCAATTCATCCAATTCAAGGATATCGTCGCTTATCCAGTGTGGTGTTTCATGTAAACCGTTTATGGCGGGAGTGTTGACCACTGAACCTGTCGAAACGAGAAAGGCACTGGCCGTCAGGTGTTTGCCACTGGAGGCTAATTCCAAAGTAGCTTCATCGATAAATTGTGCAGAATCCCGGAATAAGGTAAATCGGTCTGAAAGCAACTGCTCTTGTCGATATTCTGCAAATTCGCCAATTGTCTTCAATTTTCTCTCATGCAGGCGTTTCATATCGGCTCTGGCAGTCGGTATATCCAGTCCAAATAAGTGGGCTTTTTGCGCAAGATGAAGAACTTCAGCACTATAAATGACCGTTTTGGAGGGCATACAGCCTCGAAGTATACATAAACCTCCGAGAACCTCAGAGTTATCGATTATGGCAGTGGATTTACCAGCTCGAGCAACAGCACTTGCCGCAGCATATCCCGCACTGCCTCCTCCAATCACTATAAAGTCAAAATTATTCTCCATATTTTTTTATAAGTTAAAATTCGGTGCATAATCGACAAATATTCTTTTCCTTTGCAATTCAAGAAGGCCATCGCTAGCAGATAAGATTCTAAAAATACTGTCTTATGAAAATACTAGTTGCCGATAAGATTGCCGTAGCGGGAATTGAGTACCTGCAAAACCAGAAAGGTTTTGAAGTTATCGAGGCCTATGGTTCGACGCCAGAGGAACTCAAAAAACTGGCTGTTGATGTTGATGCCATTATAGTCCGGAGCGCTAGCAAGATCACTGCTGAAATAATAAAAGCAGGTCGCAAGCTGAAGGCTATAGGGCGGGCAGGGGTAGGGAT
>CAYQCG010000419.1:0-2645 GCA_964415925.1 uncultured Puniceicoccaceae bacterium
TCAGTGGACTCAATATTAACAAAAATCATTGTTTATAAACAGCTTCTGTTATCTTCACGCCGACTTAAAAGACACTCGTGATTAAAGTTTTGTTTGCCTGAATTTGAAATCAGCGGGTAAATACATATGCATGCCGGAATCTTAATATGCCTTTACTAAGTAAACTGTTAATTAATCTCTTTAGCTTATCATCCTTCCTGGCGCTTGTCTCCAGTCTTACAGGACAAGCCGATAGCGGAATTGTTATTGGTTATGTCAAGGACGGGGATTCCTGGTTCTATGATGAACTCATCGATTCCATCGAGAGTGAGACTCGCGTTCTTCTCGATAATGTCAGCCTGTCCTTTAAAACCGATCCAGCATTCAATGCAGGCTGGACCTTCGAAGGTGCTCGGAATGCACTTGAGGCAGCACTTGCGGACAATGAGGTAGACCTGATTATTCTCCAGGGCGCCTTAGGCATGTCCGTTGCCGCAAATTATCAGGGAACATTGAATAAACCTGTCCTTGGTGCCTTCCTCCAGGACCCCGATATCATCGGTCTCCCTATTCGTGACGGACGTTCCCTCAAGCAAAACCTCAACCTCGTCCTCGCCGACTCAACCGTCGAGAACGATATGCGCTTGTTTTCACAGTTGGTCAGGCCTTCAGTGGTCCATGTTTTCATCAACCGGGGATACATGGCTCTGCGATGGGATATTGATCAGGTTGAAGCCATGGGTCGTAAATTTGGATTCCGTATGGAATATTTGGAAATGTCCGAATCTGCGGATGAGATGATTGCCCAGCTTTCGCCTGATGTTGAAGCTGTCTATGTATTCCCACCCTTGCGGCTTGACTCTGAGGAGCGTCAGAAATTGCTCGAAGCTGCTATCGAGCGGAAAATACCCCAGTTTGCTTTTTGGGGTGAAGCGGCCGTCAGAGACGGTGTCTTGGCGGGAGGTCTCCCCGATTTGAATACTCAACTCGCCCGTCGCGTCGCCCTCAACATTCAAGCGGTTGTCAACGGGGCGTCACCCAACGATCTCGATGTCTATCTCCCAGTTGAGCAAAAACTTTTCTTCAATGCTAAAACCGCTGCCGCCATGGAATTCACGCCATCCTTTGACGCTATTCGCTATGCCACCATCATTAACGAGGAGTTTCTTGACTCCGGTGAATCGATCGACCTCTCCCGGGCAGTTTCCATGGCCCTCTCGGCGAACTTTGATCTTCAGATACAAAATGAGGTCACTGAAATCAGTCGGCAAATACGTAACATTTCCAGGTCTAACATGCTTCCCCGCATCAACAGCAATTACCAGCGCGTCGAAGTCGATAGCACTCGGGCCAGTGCGCCCGCCGGGTCACCCATCGCTGGGTCCATCACTCCACGCGTCCAGCAAACTGCTGGCATCACTGTTAACCAGATGATCTACAACGATGAGATTGTCAGCGGTTACCGCAGCGCAAGAAAGAGTTTTAACAGTGCATTGGAAGATCAGGAAGCAGTGAAACTGAATATCATCGAATCTACCACCGTCGCATACCTCCAGTTATTGAGTGCACGCAGCATACTTAGCATTGCCCGTGACAACCTCGCCGTTACACAGTCTAACTTGCAACTTGCCCGGCTGCGTCGTCAGGTCGGTGACAGTGGCCCTCAGGATGTCTTTCGCTTTGAGGCGCAGGAAGCCAGTGACCGTAGCCAGGTCGCTGAAGCAGAAGCACAGACCGAAATAGCCCGGGTTGCCCTGAATCAAATCCTGAATGTCGACCTCAACCGCGAATGGAATCCTGTTGATATCACTCTGCAAAGCCCGGAGTTCAGGCTCTCTGCCCAGGAAATTGAACCTAATGTCAAAGACCAGTCCGCCTCCATTCGGTTGCTGCAATTCCTCATACAGCAAGCTCGTGAAAACTCTCCCGAATTGAAGTCACTGCAATTCCTGGTTGAGGCGCAGAGAATAAACCGCGGTGCTACTGAAAGGGATTTCTACATTCCCGATGTCAGCTTCCAGTTCGATTATGACCACATTATCGACGAAAGCCGCAGTGCCGGTGCAGCCTCACTGGAGGGAAATAATCCATGGAGTGCGGCCATAGTATTGAATTTTCCAATACTTGAGGGGACAGGACGCTTTTCTGATTTGAGAAGGCAGAGTGCGGAGCTCAACCGTCTCGAACTGTCCTACAATAGTCTACTGCAACAGATTGAAACAAGGGCACAGCAGGCTTACTACAACGTCACCAGTTCAGCCCAGAATATCCGCTTTAGCACCCGCGCTGCTGAAAGGGCTCAGAGCAATCTTGAGGTCGTGACCAGTCTCTACGAGCAGGGTGCCAGTAGCATCATCGATCTTCTCGACGCCCAGAATGAAGCTTTTATTCAGAAGCAGAATGCGACTATTGCGGTTTATGATTTTTTCCAGGATATTACGCGTCTCGAACGTGCTATTTCACGTCCTGAAATAATATATTCCAGGGAAGAAAACAACACATGGTTACAGGAACTTCGCAGATATATCAGCCCATGAGAAATATTGTCTTATTCATATGTATTTTGACTTTGGTTGCTTGCACCAAGGCCCCGGAAGCACCGGAAGTTGTGCGTCCGGTCGTTACCTTTACAGTACAGGAACCGAAGAACTTCATGGAGCGTTCCT
>CAYQCG010000420.1:0-2640 GCA_964415925.1 uncultured Puniceicoccaceae bacterium
TTGAAAAATCTGTGAGCCTGCTGAACGGGTGCTAGAGGTCGAGTTTGAGGCTCGAATCTTTGGCTCTGGAAACGCACGAGAGCATGATTTTGCCCGAGGCTATATCGGACTCATCGAGGGCGAGATCGCGGTGATCGATCGCGCCCCCGAGCACGGGCACCTTGCAAGTTCCGCACTCCCCGCGTTTGCAGGAGAATGCGACGGAGACGTCATCGTCGAGCAGGGCGTCCAGGAGGGACTGGTCTGCGGGCACTTCCAGGGTCTTGCCGGACTTGGCAAGTTCGACGGTGAAGGCC
The DNA here is from genome assembly GCA_964415925.1 of uncultured Puniceicoccaceae bacterium. Classification (GTDB taxonomy): domain Bacteria; phylum Verrucomicrobiota; class Verrucomicrobiia; order Opitutales; family Oceanipulchritudinaceae; genus CAYQCG01. The sequence continues at coordinate 297 of CAYQCG010000420.1, forward strand.
TTGTCGGCCCCCTCCGGGTTTAATTGGCTGCCGAAAAGTTCAAAGTGCACCTGCTCCTTCGCCCAGTCATTGCGAGCTGTCGTCTCGACGACGGCTTCGATGAGTCGGCGGGGTCCGCACACATAGAGATGGGTATCCTCGACCGGGGAACTCAGGAGCTTTTCAAGATCGATGCGCTGCTTTGGCTCAGCCGCGCTGAAGTAGAGATCTGCCTGCCCATCCGTGAGACCGAGAATCTCATCCTGAAAGGCCATTTTCTCCGGTGTCTTGGCGGCATAATGAACTTCGAAAGTCTGCCCTTGGGCTTTAAGGAAACGGGCCATAGAGAGAATCGGGGTGACGCCGATACCACCCGCGATGAGGATGGAATGCCTGGCACCTGCGGCCAGTGGGAAATCGTTCTCCGGGGGGCGGATGTATAAGGTGTCCCCGGGCTTGGGCGCGACGTGCATAAACTCAGAGCCGCCCGTGCCGGAGGCTTCGCGCTGGACCGCAAAGTTGTAGGTAGCCTTATCCGCCGGGCCATTGATGAGGGAATATGCGTTCACTTTGAGTGAACCGTTTGCTCTGCGAACGGCAATCTCTAGGTATGCGCCAGGATCGGGCGATACCTGTGCATCGGCCACCAGTGGGGCGAGGGCAAATTCAGTGATTCCCTCAGCCCGCTTGCGCATACTGACAACCTCCGCCGGGAAGAAATCCTCCTCAAGGCTCTTCGCCTCATCCTCGGTTGGCAGAGCGAAGGTAGCACCGCTCGCGCTTTGCCCCGGAGGCGTAAGCGACGGTGCGAGCTCACTCAACAAAGCCGAAGAACGCCGTATCTCCTCGAGTGTGTAGCGCTGCGGGATATGCTGCGGGCAATTCCAGTCATAGGCCTTGATTTTCATGATGAAGGCACGCTCGACCTTAGCTTCATAATCAGGGATGACCAGCTTCTCAAAAATCGGGTCGCCATCTTCGATAAACCTGACCTCGCCCTCAGCCCATACCTTGAGCCGCGTCTGCGAAGGGTAATCAAGGAAGATAGCCGCAACCAGCCCGACATCGATGATGTTTGCATCGCTAATGTGCTGCCGATTCCCACGAAAGTCAGCGAACGCGATCGTCTGCTCGTCAAGAACCTTGATGAAGCCGGGAGGCCCTCCACGAAACTGCACGTAGGGCCAACCGTTCTTGCCCACAGTTGAGAGGTAAAAGTGATCCCGCTCCTGGAAGAAAGCAATTTCCTTCCACGTTAGGATAAAACGGTCACCCGAATCTTCCATTTGCTGGTAAGCCTCGCGCGAGCCATAACGTTCCTGAAGGTCCTTACTGGTTTTTGAGAAGGCGTACTGTGTGAAATTCTGATTCATGACGAAGGGAGAAGCTACGCCGCCCGTTACGGACGGCGCAGCAGCTCAGGGAGGATGCGTTACTCACTAAAAGTTCAGTAATGTATAACCATTTTTCTGTAATCGGGTAAGGCTGGGAAGCCCACCTGTTTCTGGAACAGGGTTGTCCTTGACGAGTGTCATGCCCGCCTGCTCAGCGCCTTCGGTTGCGCCAAAGACATCCGCACACCCACAGGAGACTCCACCGATCAGGGAATTGACCTGATTGAACAAGCTATGACCGGGGTGCTCGGGCTTGACCAATTCAGCTGGCCAGCGCGTCCCTGTCCCCTGGAAAAGGATGGATACTTGCGCACCAGTTTGATCGTAATCATAAGCTGCGGCGAGGGCGTTGAAGAGACGGCCCAGAGCTTCCTCGGCTCCGGATTTCGGATCGGACAGAACGATAATTGCTATTTTCATTGAGATAAAAACTTAGTGTTTAGTTGGTAGATTCAGCTGCTGCGATCGCCTCTGAGGCGAAGCCCGAGAGGTAATTAACGGATGAAATCCCGTATCTCCGCAGCGATTTCTTTCCCGTGGGTCTCCAGTGCAAAGTGACCGGTGTCATACAGGTGAAACTCAACGTCCTTCAAATCGCGCAGATAAGCATATGCGCCACTTTTCGGAAAAATGTAGTCATTTTTACCATACACGATCAGTGAACGCGGCTGGTGTTCCCGGAAATACTTCTGGAAAGAGGGGTAGAGCGGCACATTAGTGCGGTAGTCATAAAATAGAGCTAGCTGAATCTCGTTGTTTTCAGGACGTTCGAGGTGACGCAGGTCATGCTCCCAGTTATCCGGGCTGACCAATGACTGACGCTCGCCGGTTCCGTGGGTATACTGCCAGAAGAGCCCATCGGGCGCATGAAAGCCTTGGATGGCTTCAGCATTTGCTCGATTTCGTTCGTTCCAGTAGGCCTTAATGGGGTCCCAGAATGTCTCAAGTCCCTCCTCGTAGGCACACCCATT
>CAYQCG010000421.1:0-2635 GCA_964415925.1 uncultured Puniceicoccaceae bacterium
CGGGAAGTACATGACTCAAGCGTAGCCGGCGAAGTGCATTCTCACCAAATTCGGTCACGCTACGCTGGACTTCTTCTGTTGCTGCACTAACATTCTCTTCAATACTCGCCGGATGTATGCGACCGTCTTTTATAAGGTTTTCCAGTGCAATACGGGCAATTTCCCTGCGCACTGGATCAAAAGATGAAATCAATACGCTGTCCGGAGTTTCATCAATCAGCAGTGTCACGCCTGTGGCAGACTCAAATGACTTTATGTTACGTCCTTCACGTCCGATTATCCGCCCTTTCATATCGTCACTGGGAAGGCTTACCAGTGTGGCCGTGATCTCATGATTGGGCTGGGCCGCCATTCGCTGCATGCAATCAATCAGAACCCGTCTGCTCTCCATCTGCAGTTCCAGTTCTGACTTGTTCATCAAGCGTGACTTAAAATCACGCATCTCATCTTCTACCTCTCGCCTGATCTGGTTGAGTAATGCCTGCTTTGCCTCCTCTGCGCTAAGGTCGGTCAATTTATGCAATCCCTGGCGATGTTCTCGGATGAGTTCCTCCAATGTCCGGCCACGCTCTTCCAGATCACTTGAACGCTGGTCCAGTGCCCGCATCCGGTTTTCATACGCTTGTTGCGACTCCTGTTGCCTCAGCTCCCGGGATTCAAGATTCCTTTCACGAGTATCGAGGTGACTCTGTCGCTCAGCCTGTAATTTCTTAAACTCTGCCTCCTGTTCCTCAATTTTAGCCAATGCATCCTTCCGGATCTTTTCCGCTTCGGCACTGGCAGACTTCTTCAGCTCATCATACTTCAAGTGCAGATCCTCTGCTTGATCTGCATTCTTCCTCGCTGCAAAATACCAGACCGCCATGGCGGTCAGGCATGACACAGCAATAACTAGCCCGATGGCCAGCTGCCAGGTTAGTATCATTCGTTATCGTAATCCCTGCCTCGTGGGTTCAAGACAAGGCCCCATTCTAAGGTTAAACACTGTTACAAATGTCTGCAGTACATGACCTTTTGTCAAGAACCACAAGACCGTCCTGTTGAATTTTTATTTGATATTTCGTGATATCGTTCTCCTCCCTCACTCTCTTTACGGCACAACTATATCGTTGACAGTGACAACTTAATTTACATATCGTCTTACACGTAGGTAACTGAAGAGAGCAGAATGGCTCTGCTTACTATGCAAACACTGGAAACTAACTTACTGCTGCCCGATCCCTGGCAGCAACAGGCAATCCAATATTTGCAAAAAGGAGGTGATGTCGTCGTCGATGCGCCAACCGGAGCCGGAAAAACCTACATTTTTGAGCTATTGCTTAAAAGTGGCCAAAACGGACAAGCGGTTTACACCGTACCCACACGAGCGCTTGCCAACGACAAGCTCCTCGAATGGAGACGCAAGGGATGGGATGTGGGCATTGCAACCGGAGATATTGCTGAAAATCTCAATGCCCCTATCATTGTTGCGACCCTGGAGACTCAAAAACTCAAACTTCTTATGGGCCAGGGTCCGGCATTACTGGTTATTGACGAATATCAGATGCTGGGCGATACAAACCGCGGGGTTAACTATGAATTGGCCATCGCCATGGCACCTTTCTCAACCCAGTTGCTCATGCTTAGTGGTTCTGTCGGCAACCCTTCCCATGTGGTTGAATGGATGAATCGGCTTGGCCGGAGCTGCCATTTGGTAAGTCATCGTGAAAGACCGGTTCCCTTGGAGGAGGTCGATGCGGCGGCACTTCCCAGTAACCTGCCGGCCAGCGTCCGGGGGAAATGGCCACGCATCGTAGGCCGTGCTCTTAAAGCCGGTATGGGGCCCATTCTCGCATTCGCTCCAAGGCGTAACGCCGCGGAAGCGCTCGCCCGTCAACTCGCTGCCTGCCTTCCCGAAGATGATCCGCTCGTCCTCACTGCCGAGCAAAGACGCGTGGCGGGAGATCAGTTAACACGCCTCCTAAAGTCTCGAATTGCATTTCATCACAGCGGCTTGGATTACCGGCAAAGGGCCGGTTTAGTGGAGCCGCTCGCAAAGTCCGGACAGTTACGAGTGGTCGTTGCAACCATGGGTCTTTCTAGCGGTATCAACTTTTCCCTTCGCAGTGTCCTTGTCACTGGCAGAGAATACCGCGCAAGCGATTATCACCACCAGTTGACACCTCATGAACTCCTCCAGATGTTCGGCAGGGCAGGTCGTCGAGGATTGGATAAACGTGGCTATGTGATCGTCGCTCCGGGAACCCCGCGAATCAACGAAGCCAGGCAAATGCAATTGAGACGCTCACGGCAGGCAGATTGGCCCAGTCTTCTCCGGGTCATGCATACCGCGTGCCTGAAGGGAAAAAGCTCAAGAAAAGCCGCCGAGGAACTCGCCAGTCGATTTTATTCCCGTAAAACAATAGAACTCGGCCTTGACCGGCTTAAACCCGTAACATATCAAACTGGTCTGCGGGATCAACCCGATATCCACCAGTCAGTCATTGAAATCCTGAACAGCGATGGCCAATGGGAACGCCGCCGTGCCCCCCGTAAAACGACTTTGGGACGCGCGTATGTTCATACCCGGCGCGGCTGGATACCTGCCCTGCAAGTGTCACGGGTACTCACCGGTATTGGTGTTGGTAGCCTCTGC
>CAYQCG010000422.1:0-2628 GCA_964415925.1 uncultured Puniceicoccaceae bacterium
TAAACGCTTTCCGGACGGGAAAGGTTCGGGTTTGAATAATTCCCTCGCACCCCGCATCTGGGCCAGTTGGATTTCCCTGGCGGGACGCGGCTTCTTCGCGAAGGCGTCCTTATGAAGGTCCAGTGCTTCGCTCAATCTGATAGCGAGTTGATCATCAGAGATTCTGGATTGGTTCGCCTGCAGCCAACGTCCATCCCACAGGTTAGATAGATCATCCCGGAGCGGCTCAAGGGTGACTGTCTCCCTGGCCATTGATTCAGCTTCGGAGTTTGATGCGCTGGTCGATTGGGTCGTTTCGCAGCCTGTGAGGATAATTCCTGAAATCAGTACAATAATCAAACTGAGTGGCCTGGAAGTCACTCTCATTGGCCAGTAATCCATAGGATACATCATGATTCGGGATAGACCTGTCCTGCTTTTCGTTTAGTCAGCTTCAGGCAGGAACCGTTCCTCCTGCTGCTTACATGCGAACCGTAATATATCCGTATCTGCCACGATGGTAAATATAAACCTTGTTTATTCCGCTGCGCAGGGTCTGTCTCGCCTGGGCAGGATTACGGACCGGCCGGTCGTTGATTTCCACTATAATCATACCTTCAGTCAGCCGGCGGGCGAGTGGTGATATCGGCTCCAGATGGCTGATCATGACACCGTCAACATCCCCGGGTATATCATACATCTGACGTTGTTCTTCACCCAACGCGACGACTTTCACACCTGGAAACAGTTCCTGTTCCTGGTATCCGGCCGGGCTGTCGCGCGGTGCCAAAGAAATGTTCACATACCGGGTTTCTCCGTCGCGTATGATACCAAGGGATACTTCCCTGCCAGGCTCCGTCTGGGCCAGGTAGATGCGTAGGGCATTGACGTTATCGATCCGCTCTCCGTCGTAACTGATAATGATGTCACCCCTTTTAATACCAGCTTCTGCCGCCGGGCTGTCGGGCACAACCTCCTCGATCAGGGCTCCCTCTACCCGCGTCAATCCAAAGGCTTCAGCCATGTCGTCATTCAAGTCCTTCATCTGCACACCGAGTAACCCGCGCCGAACCATCCCGTAGTTGATGATCTGTTCGGCCACTGTGGTCGCGAGGTCGCTCGGGATCGCAAAGCCAATTCCTATACTGCCCCCGGATTGGGACAGGATGGCGGAATTCACCCCGACAAGACGGCCCTCGGCATCAATCAGTGCTCCGCCGGAATTTCCCGGATTGATGGAGGCATCCGTCTGGATAAAATCCTCGTATCCTTCACGGCCGTAGATCCCGATCGAGCGGCCGGTGGCTGAGACAATCCCCTGGGTTACGGTCAGTCCGACCCCGAGTGGATTGCCTAGCGCAAAGACAACATCGCCTACCTCCACCTGGTCGCTCCGGGCTATGGGTAAATAGGGCAGCTCGACCGCATCCACCTTCAGGACCGCAATGTCGGTTGACGGATCACGTCCAATCAGTGTAGCCGGTAAATCCCTTCCATCATTTAACTGGATCGTGATCTCATCGGCGTCGCGACCGTCCTGCGTGGCAACGACATGGTTATTGGTCAGGATATAGCCATCCGGGCTGACGATCACACCCGATCCTACACCTTGTGGCAGGAGTCGCTCCTGCACATCAGGCTCATTCTGCCTCGGTGCGGGCAGCCCAAAGAACCGTCTCAGCATCTCGTCGCGCAAGGATCGGGTGGGTGAACGCACGATACGGACAATCCTTGCCGGTGTAACGGAGACAACCGCCTCCCGGCCACGTTCTAATATCGGTGCATAACTGGTGATCGGGTTGCTCTGGTTACGTTCGAGTGGACGCTCATCCTTCTCAAACTGGAAACTCTCTGTTTCCTCGGCAGCGACCTGATAACTCCATAATAAAACGAGTATTGCAGGCAAGAAACAGCCTCTCATACCTTTAATGGATAATTTGTGCATATGATTGATCCTCTGATGTTTGAACCCCGATACAGAAAAAGGTTTGCTTTCCCGAGTCCAGCGAGAACATGCTGCAATGCGATTGAGAATGTTTTTTTCCACTGAACGTAAATATCTATACCGCACGGGCTTGTCGGCTCTCCTCCTGCTCATGACAAGCAGTTGTGCTTCCGGCCCTGATTACGACAGCGAGCGGTTCGAAAGAGTCGATTGGGACCGCTTGCCCAACTTCATTCTCGTACCGATCCCCGAGACCCTCGGCTCCGGTGTCACACGTGAGCAAATCCGCACCAGTGGTTTCGTCCGGGCAGGTGTGATCATGGCCATGCTCAATAAAGGCTTCACGGAAACCAAACTCGGTGAGGCTGACCTTTTCATCAACATGCGTGGTAACGTGTTGCCGACTTACGATCTCACGTCCTGGAATTTGCAGCGGGCTCCCTCTCTCAACACACCGGAAAAAACGAAGACAATTATCATCGAAGTCTACAACCGGCGGACCGGTGTAGCCCTCTGGGCCGGTCAGGCAAGCTGGGATGTGCCTCAAGAAGATATGTCTGAAGATGAATTCATCCGCTACCTGACCCAAGAGATTATGGACGATTTCCCCGGCGACGTAGATTGAGACCATTCCCCCTCTATGGTACCTGGCCAGGGACTCGAACCCTGAACCAATTGATTAAGAGTCAACTGCTCTACCAATT
>CAYQCG010000423.1:0-2625 GCA_964415925.1 uncultured Puniceicoccaceae bacterium
CATAACGTCGAAGCGTCCAATGGTAACAATCCATTGCAGACCGCCAATAACCATAGTGTAGAAGTGGTAAACCGATGGACCCCTGAAAACCAGGATACGGATATTGTCGCTGTTAACCAAGGACAGACCGAATGGAATAGATTATTAGATAGAGACCTTGAGGATGGCTCCTTTCTGAGATTGAGATCCGCCAAAATAGCCTATAGATTCAAAAAATCTGTTGTTAAAACCATTTATATATCAGGACAAAACCTATTTACCCTTACTGGATATAAAGGCTACAATCCTGAAGCTAGTGTAGGCAGAAACCCCGTAGCGCCAGGAATCGATTGGGGAGCTTATCCGCTGCCTAGGATTTATACATTTGGTGTTCAACTTAAATTTTAATCTGATAAGACAATGAAAAATATACAACTTTTGATCCTATGTATCAGCTTAGGTGTAATGAACTCTAGCTGTAATTTATTGGAGGAAGATCCTCCGTCTTTGCTCTCGCCTGTAACCATTTTCAATTCTGTAGATAACCTTGAACTTGGTGTAAATGGGATTTACGATGTGCTTGGTCAGCCATTTGTAGATGGTAATCTAAGATGGGGGAATTACCATAGAGCACTGGTGGTATTGGGCACGCTTGGCACGGATGTGGGCCAATCAAGAGGAGGGAATAGCACAAACGTACAGGGTACCTTGAACTATTTCACCTATAATCCTTCTTCTCAGATTCCATCAGAGGTATATAGAGTGCATTATGTAGCCATTAATCGTGCCAACACCATGATCAGCGAGATTCAACGGTTCAGAAATGAAACGACATTAGATGAATTCGATGCGGCTAGGTTAAACCGATTAGAGGCTGAAGCCAAGTTTTTGCGTGCCTTCTACTATTTTAACTTAGTTCGGTATTATGGTGATGTGCCTTTGAAACTGACCCCAACAGCTAGTTTAACAGCACCTGATGTACTCGAAATAGCCAGAAGCCCTGTGTTGGATGTTTACCTTCAAATTGAAGAGGACTTGTTGTTTGCTGAAGAGAACTTACTCTTACCTAGCGAGATGTCAACAGGTATGTACGGAAGAGCGTCAAAAACGGCTGCTTGGGGCTTATTGGCAAGGGTATATAACACCTGGGCAGCTTATCCATTAAAGGATAACAGCAAATGGTCTTTAGCAGCAACTTACTGCGAGCAAATCATCAACTCAGCAGAGCATAGCCTACTCCCAAGCTATGATGCAGTTTTTGCCACCCGGGGTGAAGGCAATGAAATCAATGATGAAGTGATGTTCAGCGTAAGATTTAGTCAAGCCACTGGCGAAGAAGGGGCATTTGTTACTCAGGTTGGAAATTTTGGAGGTGGTGCCTACACGTCTGGTTTTGTGGCCTCTGAGGCAGCCATCATGCTGGAACGTAGCTTTTATGAGTCATACGATACAATCAACGGGGTGCACGACATCAGATTTAGAACTACCGTTGGTAACTACCGAGCAAATGGTCCCGGTGGAGCTGATACTGTCGCTTTTGGTAATGATCGTCTTAAAAATCTATTCACAGCAATGATTAAATGGGTGCGGGATGGTTCGTTTAGTGGCTATAACTCACCGCATGACTATCCCCTTATTCGCTATGCCGATGTGCTGTTAATGTATGCTGAGGCTACTGCTCAAGCCAACGGTAGTCCGACTGAAGCTTCTTATGATGCCATCAATCAAGTTAGGCGAAGAGCCTTTAATGGTGATGATGCGGCTGATTTAGCGGGATTAACCGCCCAGGAATTTATTGACGCTGTGTTGCAGGAACGAAAATGGGAACTATGTGCCGAAGATGGGTCTCGCTGGCATGACCTGATTAGGTATGAACAACTAACTGTAGAAACCATAAGTAAAAAATACAGATGGGACACAGGCGCGGGGATTCAGAACTTCTTCGATCCTGAAACACACAAATTATTTCCCATCCCACAGTTGGAAATCAATACGAATCCATTGATGACCCAGAATCCAGGTTACTAGCGAACGAAAGCATGTAGTAGTAGTTGTTGTAGTAGTAGTAGTCCAAAGCGCATGAAACGATTAGTGTCACCTGTTTGGCGAGTGGCTTTCGTTTCTGCGCTTTATTTTCAATCCTAGCTTCCAGCGATGCTACCCCTATTTACAGCATTTGCTTGGTATCATATAAAATAGACTAGGGAATTGCCACACTTGTTGCGACTAACAGCGACTTAACCATAGCACAGACCGACGCTGTCCGGCCTGAGCAAAACACGATCATGCCCCCTCACAAACTTCGAACCTGATATGAGGGGTAGCAGCATATAGTGATATGTCTTGCATTATGTATCATTTAAGTGGCAAATAGTGAATAGAAATAATTTGCACACTTCCGTCATTGATGCTACCTTACATTAAACGAAATGCTCGGTTTAAATGCTCGGTTTATAGGTAATTTATGTACTATATTTACTTAGTATCCGACTCGCTTAGTTTTATTGAGCCGGAAGCTATTTCAAGGTTAGCTGCATCATATTTCAGGGAGCATGCTTACACGGTGGTCAAGTTCCCCAATGTGAAGACGAAGCCCCAAGCGATGGAAGTTGTTCGTCAAGCAAAGCAGAGTAAGCCTGTTATTCT
>CAYQCG010000424.1:0-2619 GCA_964415925.1 uncultured Puniceicoccaceae bacterium
ACAACGGCCCCTATGAGACCGAGGAAGAGGCTTGGGTACCAGACGCCCTTACGTCTCCCGATGCGGACCTCAGCAGCCGAGAGGCAGCCGAAAGTACGGTACGTGTGGCAGAAGCTGATATGGGCGAGTTGGCTTACTACGATGACGAACCGGGCTGCATCGGGTTCCGGGCAGTGAAGGTTCGTCCTGGTAACAGGATCCCGATCAACAACTTCTTCGTCCCCCCGGATGGCAAGTTCAATAACCCGTTCGAGCTCAATGGCCGCCAACTGTCTCTCGACGAAATCGTCGTCAATAAAAAGCCATTCTATAAAACCGACGTCGTCACCGATTACGCACTCGGATTTCTCGACAAGGCCGATGCATCGGGAAAGCCCTTCTTCCTCTACCTCCCACTCCACAACGCCCATTACCCACTTCAGGCACGCCAGGAGGACATCGATAAATACCGCGGTAAATACAAAAAAGGCTGGGACCGGATCCGCAGCGAGCGCATCTTTAGGCTCAAGCAGGCCGGTATCCTTTCGGAAGACACCCGGCTCAGTCCGCCAGAAGGGAATATCAACAAGTATCGCGGCAAGTTCCGTGGTAATATCTATAAATACCGCCCCTGGGACAGCATCGGCCCGGCTGAACAGGATGAACTCGACCTCGAGATGGCCGTCTTCGCCGCCATGGTCGATAATCTCGACCAGAATATCGGCCGCATCATCGACAGGATTAAGAAAATGGGTGAATTCGAAAACACCCTCATCATCTACCTCTCCGACAACGGCTCATGTCCCTACGACAGCAACCGGGACTTCACCATCCCGCCCGGTGGACCCGATTCCTACCGCACACTCTCCGCCGCTTGGGCCAACGTGGGGAACACCCCCTTCCGTTATTACAAGCAGTACGGCCACGAAGGCGGTGGCCGGACCCACTTCATCGCCCACTGGCCCGAACGCATCAAACCCGGACTCAGGCATGAGGTCTCTCACCTCGTCGACCTCTACCCCACTTTCCTCGATATCACAGGCCTCGATTATCCCGCCTCTACACGCTATGGCGTCACTCCTCAACTCGATGGCCGGAGCCTCCTCCCGGTCTTTGATGGACATACCCGCAAGCATCCCGAAATCCTTATCTCCGGTTTCACCGACCGCTTCCGCATGGTCCGGCAGGGCGATTGGAAAATCGTTCGCGTCAACGAGGGTCCATGGGAACTCTACAACCTTTCTCAAGACCCCACCGAACTCAATAACCTCGCGGACTCCCGCCCCGAAAAAGTCTCACAAATCGAAAATAACTTCAGGAACTGGCTCAATAACGCCCCCGACTAGATCAGGAACAGTTAAGGAATCATTCGCCATTGCTAATATGCCGCTTGATTTTAGTGCATATTATCCTTATTGCATATTCCACCCAACACCGTCCTCAACTACTCCCCATCCTTGTTGATCGTCAGTTTCTTATGTAATTCACTACCTGTAGAAAGATTCTCTTATAGTTCGTAACTATTCAGGAAACATACGGTTTAACCCGGACAATAGTAAATACGATGAGCTACCAGAAAGACATTACCCCGGAGAAAGCCTGGCAACCCCTGCCCGAAAGCCAGTGGACCCGCGAGAACGCTGCCCATTTACTTCGGCGCGTCGGTTACTCGGCCACCCCTGAAGCCGTCTCCCGCGCCTACATCGTTGGCCAGTCCCAAACCCTTTTCGATGCTTTCAGTAAGCGTGAAATTCTGAGTCCCTCCGAAGAATTGGTGGAAATCAGCGGTGGTATGAACCAGTACTACCGCAAGACAAAGGATTTACCGGCCGAGGAGCGACAGCAGAAAAGGCGCGAAATCAGGCAGGCGGCTACCCATGCTTTCCAGGATTACGCCATGAGCTGGCTCCAGCACGCTCGCGATCCGCAAAACTCCGCCCAGGAAAAACTCGTCTCCTGTTTGCAGAACGTCTTCGTCGTCGGCTTGCCCAAAGTCCGCAACCCCGGCCTGCTCTTCCAGCACCAGGAAATCCTCCGCATCAATGCTAACAAGGATTACGCCACCATTTGTAAAGCCGTCTCCCGCTCACCCGCTATGATCCAGTACCTGGATCTCCAGCAGAACCGCAGGGGCAAACCCAACGAAAACTTCGCCCGTGAACTCTTCGAGCTCTTCATGCTCGGCGAAGGGAATTACACAGAGGACGACATCAAGGAAGCCGCACGCGCGTTCACCGGTTACCGCACCAATGGAGAACGCTTCCTCTTCGCGCAGCGATTGCACGATAATGGCCGCAAAAAGGTATTCGGTCAAAGCGGCACATGGACCGGTGACGACATCATCGATATTGCACTTGAACAACCCGCCGCCTCCACTTTCTTCCCCAGGGAATTCCTCTTTCACTACCTGTCAGAGGAACCGCTCGAACCTGCATACATCGAATCACTCGGTAATCTCTGGAGGAAATCGGGATTCGACATGCGGACCCTCTACAAGACCGTCTTCACCAGCCGCTTGTTTTACCATGAGGATTTTCGCGGAAATTATATCAAGTCGCCCATCCAATACTATTTGGGTGCTCTCCAGGAATTTAATCTCGCCGTCACTCCCCTCCAGCGGCAGGTCCTGAACCTGATGAC
>CAYQCG010000425.1:0-2616 GCA_964415925.1 uncultured Puniceicoccaceae bacterium
TGAGATCCGAAATGGAGTCTCCGGAAATCCCCCTGCGACGCAGCCCGATAAGGTTTAGCCCGGAAAGCCGGGTACGTTCGGACGCTGTAGTAAAAGGTGCTATGTCCATACTGATACGGGCTCCACCACTTATTATCGAACCTTCACCGATACGGACATACTGATGTACCGCAGTATTGCCGCTGATAATAGCGTGGTTGCCTACCATTACATGCCCTGCGATGAGCACCCCGTTGGCAAAGATGACATGATCCCCAATGACTGAATCGTGTCCTACATGGGAATTAGCCATGAAAAAACACTGTGCACCAATTTTTGTCGCATTGCCTTTTTCTGTTGCGCGATTGAGGGTCACACCCTCGCGCAGTACAGTGCGCTCACCAACTTCGAGAAAGGTTTCTATTGCGGGGTCAAACTTCAGGTCCTGTGGCAACCCACCCAGAACAGCGTGCTCACCAACTTGTACGTTGGCTTCCAGACGTGACCCCCGCTTAATCACTGCGTGCGAGCCGATCTTACAACCTTCACCAAGAGCGGCACCCTCTTCAATTACGACATAAGAGCCGAAAGAGGTAGAAAAAGGAACTGGAGAGTTTATGGACATGAAACTTATCCATGGATAGTTACAAAGGAATATAGTTCAATCCTGATAATAACATTCACCCCTTTTCCTTGAACAATTCCATCTGGGGGGCTTTGACAAGGTCATAGTTCTTGAGGATGCGGAGGATCTGGAGGAAGTCGGATTTCTGGTAGTTGAGGTTCGTCTCCACCTTGGCAAGGATATCGCGCAACATGGCTCCAAAGGAAATGATGGCGTCGACTCCCTGTTCACGAAGCAGGCGGATACTCTCACTGCGGTGGGGCTCCTGGGTGGGAAGTCCGGGGAGGACAAGGATCTTCAGCACATCACTGTGGCCATCAAATAGCCCATCGTCGTCATCCTTGAAGAGGTCTTCGGCTGCCTTGATGACATTTTTTTCGAGGAACTTAAAGATTTCTGAGCTGCTCTGCAGCATCATTGGAGTGAAACGACGGGTGGTATGCCAGGCTTTAACCGCCACGACTGCACGGTGAATGTAACTGAGTTCGTTGGAAAAGAGCATGAAGTTGGGAGGACGGTCTGCTTTTACAAAAGTTGGATTGTAGACCAGGAGGTCGATTTCCTCTTCGGCCAACTTGCTGCGGGAATGGACCTGATACTTGCGTAGCTGCCGCACCAGGAACCCGTGCAGTTCAAAGTACTCCCGCACAATATTTTCGTCAAAGCCCGCCATGTGCTCTCAATGCACATATAACAATGCACAATGATGAATTAGAAACAAGACTGCATTTAGTAGTATCTGTGTGTAATCTGACTATATATTGTGCCTACTCTGCACCAGCTTCAGCCCAGAGTTTGCGGATCAGGTCCTCGTCGACGTCTTCCACAGTGACGGCCCGGCCAATTTCACGAAGGGTGACAAAGCGGAGCCTTCCGGTCCGGACTTTCTTGTCGCGATACATGGCTTCCATGAGTTTTTCGATGTGCATTGGATCGCGAAGGGAAACCGGTAGATTGTAGCGATCCAGGACCTCTGCTATAATTGCCACATCTCCCTCATCAAGATTACCGTATTCCTGCGACAGCATTGCCGCCAGGACAAGCCCGATACTGACTGCCTCCCCATGAAGGTAGTAACCGTAACCGGCGACATTCTCAATGGCGTGGGCAAAGGTGTGGCCAAGGTTAAGCAGAGCGCGCCCGTTACTGCCTGCGGTTTCCTTTTCGTCCGCCCGGACAATTTGAGCCTTGATCTCGCAACAACGGCGAATGATTCGAGGAAGTTCATCGTGCTTTGGTCCAAGGACATCCTCCAAAGCGACCTGTTTTTCGAAGAGTTCTCCATCGGCCAGCAAGCCATACTTAACAACTTCAGCCATGCCGGCTGCGAACTCACGCGGTGCCAATGTAGTCAAAAACCGGATACCGATATACACAGCCTTGGGCTGCCAGAATGCTCCTGCGAGGTTCTTTCCGGCACTGAGGTTGATGCCCGTTTTGCCCCCGACAGAACTGTCAACCATGGACAGAAGCGTCGTAGGTATCTTGTAGTAGTCGATGCCCCTGAGATAGCTGGCTGCGGCATAGCCCGCCAAGTCTCCTAATACACCACCGCCTAGTGCAAACAAAGCACCGGTGCGGTCAATGCGGTTATCCGCAAGAAACTCACAGGCCTTTTCAAGAAATTTATATGACTTGGTTTTTTCTCCGCTGGGGAGGATTAGACTGGGAAGGCCTTTGAAAACATCCGCTATGAATCCCTCGTGCTTTTGCTGAACATTTTCATCAATAAGCAGAGCACAGGGACGATTCAGATCACTTAACCCGGAAAGAGTCTGTTTCAGCGGTGTCGCAACATCCTTGTCTATGTAAATCGGATAGCTGCGTTCAGCTAATTCGACTGTCAGGGGTTCAGACATGTCAGGGTTCCAGTAAAATACAATTTAATCCTCGGTGGCAAACAAAGCTTGTGTGTAATCTTCGATTGAAAAGGGTTGGAGGTCGTCGGGTTGTTCGCCGAGACCGACAAAGTAGATAGGGAGCTTGAGTTCACGATAAATCCCGACGAGTGC
>CAYQCG010000426.1:0-2612 GCA_964415925.1 uncultured Puniceicoccaceae bacterium
CTCCTCGCCGCCAACGACGCCGGCTTCCACCTCCAACAGCAACTCGAGCTCTGTCATCTCGCCCAAGAGCTCCTTGGCGATCTTCATGTTTTCGGCCAATGGCAGCTCCGAGCCATCGAACATGTGCGAGTTGAACAGGTTCGGCAGGCCGGCTTTGCGCCTGCTGCGGGTCTCCGCGATCAGGGGGCGCACGAAGTCATCCAGCTTGCTGGGGACACAGTGATCGGTATGCAGGGCGATGTGGACGTCGACTTTCGCGGCTAGGCGGTGAATGTATTCGGCCAGGGCGATCGCCCCCAGGGCCATGTCCTTCAGCACCAGACCGGAGGCGTACTGCCCACCGCCGGTTGAGACCTGAATGATGCCATCGGAGCGAGACTCCACGAAACCGGCAATTGCAGCCCGGGCGCTCTCCATGCTCGTGACATTGGTAGCAGGATAAGCGAATTTTCCGTCGCGGGCGCGTAGCAGCATCTGCTTATAGATTTCTGGTGTGGCTACTGGCATCTAGAGGCTCCTTTGGCGTTATCTGCCCATGTTAGCATCGCGGCTGGGGCGAGGGTGTTATAATGCCTAATCCTCGATTGCAGCGTTATTGGGTAATACATGCCGACGATAAATCAACTGGTAAATAGAAGGCGCAAGGAAAAGCGCAAGCAGAGCAAGTCTCCCGCCTTGCTGCGCAATCCACTGCGCGCAGGTGTATGTACCAGGGTCTACACCACTACCCCAAAGAAGCCCAACTCGGCCTTGCGCAAGGTCGCTCGTGTCAAACTGACCAATGGCATAGAGATCACGGCTTATATCCCCGGCATCGGCCACAATCTTCAGGAGCACTCCATAGTCTTGGTGCGTGGTGGGCGGGTCAAAGACTTGCCGGGGGTGCGTTATCACATAGTCAGGGGTACCTTGGATGCCGCTGGCGTCAAAGGCAGGAACCAAGGCAGGTCCAAGTACGGCGCCAAAGTCCCCAAACCAGCCCAGGCAGCAGGAGGCAAGAAATAAACCATGTCACGCAAGCCAGTAAAGCACGATAGGCGAAGGCTCCTGGAAGAGCCGAGATACAACAATCCCTTCCTCACCAAGTTCATTCGCATGGTGATGTGGGATGGCAAGCTCTCAGTGGCGGAGAGGTTCGTCTATGAGGCCATCGATAAACTGGCTGATAAGGTCGGCGAACCGGGTCTCGATGCCTTCATGAAGGCGCTGGAAAATCTGAAGCCCTTGGTCAAGGTCAAGGCTAGGCGCGTGGGAGGTTCTACCTACCAGGTCCCGGTGGAGGTCACTGATGATCTGGGTTGGCGCCTGGCAATGAAATGGTTGATCGCTTCATCTCGCAAGAAGAGCGGTAAACCCATGGCTGAGAGATTGTTCTTGGAGCTGTCAGATGCCTATGAGAAGAAGGGCGATGCCTATCGCAAGCGGGAAGAGACCCACAAGATGGCTGAAGCCAATAGGGCCTTCGCGCATTACCGGATTTGAGGCTGGCACGCTGAGCTCAACTCCAAGATGTGATACTTGAACTCGGCCAGGCTGCTCTTGTCACACTCGCTGCTGGCTTGACTCAGCAAAAACCTGTAATAGTTGCAGAGCAGGCGAAAGCTGAGGTCGATCTCATTGAGTTCATAGACCCTCTTGACCTCATCCCGGCAGTGTTCAAGCTGCTTGGCAAACTCTTGCCAGTCAGGTTTTGTCTCGGCCGAGGCGGCCTCAGCCAACTCGATATGAACCAACATTCCCCTCAAGATCGAAGCGGTCTCTTCCATGGCACTTCGCCCCCCAATCGACTTTATTATCGGATCACTGAAGCCGCTCATTGAGTGATATTAGGGGATATACTGTCGAGATGAAGGATCTCTCAAAGCCTCATCCGGGTGGCCGAGACCCCTCAGCAATCAGGGTCACCGGTAAGCGGTTCGCCATCTTGGCCAGTCAATGGCATCAGCATCTGGTCACAAAACTGGTGCTAGGTGCCCGGGAGACGCTAGTCGCGGCCGGTGTGGCGCTCTAGGAGATCAGCGTGATGAAGGTGACCGGTTCCTACGAGCTGCCGCAAGCGGCGAGCAAGGCCGCCGAGCTGGGAAAGTTCGACGCCATCATCTGTCTGGGTGTATTACTCAAAGGGGAGACCGATCACTATGACTTGATCGCCCACGCTGTGTCCCAGGGTCTGTCGGCTGTGGGCATCAGCTCGGGGGTCCCCGTGACCTTTGGGGTGATTGCAACTCAGGAGCTATCACAGGCTGAGGCCAGGGCGGGTGGAGCTCTCGACAATAAGGGCGCGGAAGCGGCCACAGCGGCTCTGGAGATGGTAGCCCTCTACGAGGAAATGGGGCGGTGAGGGTGAGAGCAGAGAGAGACCAAATCATTGCGACCATCACTAAGTTCAAGTACCAATTGGTCTGGGACGAGGTGGTGGGCGTGTTCGAACAAGTCCCCAATGACACCAAACAGCTGCTGGAGGCACAGTATGAAGCCGCCTTGGACGCGGCTGCGGGCAAGCTGGGAGAAGACCTCAGCTCCCTGCGACGAGAGGTGGAAGAAGGCGCTTATGAGCTGGTCAATGGCAGCACTTATAGCGCCAGCGAGGTGAAATCGAGACTGAGAGAGTA
>CAYQCG010000427.1:0-2604 GCA_964415925.1 uncultured Puniceicoccaceae bacterium
AACTGGACAATCCCTTTACTCCCGAAATCGAGCAGGAAATCCTAGACTCCACTCAAGCCGTAACCGCCTAAACCCATAACCCCGACTATAAACCTCGCGATGCCTCCGAAGTCGTCAACACCTGGAAAGAACCTCTCAAAGAATCAGAAATCAACCAGATCCTCCAACAAACTCAACCCCTTCGCTCACACTTCTACCCCGAAGATAAATAGCAATTTATCAACTTCCCTCTCTCGACTCACAAATAATCCCTCACTGACAACACCACTCCGTAAAATTACTGTATTAATAACCCTTTTTCGTGCATTTGATGGGTAACTCCTTGACCCTCAACTCAGGTTAATAATAATCTCATTTTCTCAAAAAACCGCTTGCCATCCGTTCAGAAAGTATACATACGTTTATATAGTCAATTTATTTGAATATTCTCCCTAACCCGGAATTTCGTCCCGTCGACACCCGAAATTCCACCAAGCCACTAGAAAAACCCATCCATGACATAGCTCCATTCAATTCTTTTCTGCATCATTCGAAATTCGTCACTCGATATCCCCATCCCAGCCGTAGCCTTGGCGAAGACAAATCAACCTTCACCCAGTTCCATCTCTTATACTTCGAAAATCGACACTCGAAAATCGAAATTCCACCCCCCTTCTTTGACAGTCCAATTCAGCGATCAGCCCGGATCTCCACCCGCTCCACGCTCGCCGCAATTCCCGTCTTCCCGTCGAATTCGACCACGCACCCGCACAGGCGCACGTCATTTTCAGCGACCGGGAACTTGCGCGGCAAACCGTCGAGAAAACGTGCCACTACCGGCTGTACTTCCCGCCCCAATACCGACTCGTAGGCTCCCGTCATCCCGGCATCCGTCAGGTAGGCCGTCCCCTTCGGCAGGACTCTCCCGTCCGCCGTCGGTATATGGGTGTGGGTGCCCAGCACCGCCGTCACCCGCCCGTCCAGATACCAGCCCAACGCCACCTTCTCCGAGGTCGCTTCGGCGTGTGCTTCTACCAGGATCGCATCGGTCACCGGCTCCAGTAATTCCAGCATACGATCAGTGGCCAAAAAAGGACACTCCGCCTTCAGGTTAATATAATGGCGCCCCAGCGCCGTGAATATACCCAGGCGGCAGCCCTCCACCTCTAGGATTAAATGGGTCCGCCCCGGACAACCCAGAGGCAGGTTACACGGACGGCAGACATGCTCCAGATCCACAATCTCCTTCTCGAAGTCCCGCTGGTCCCACACGTGGTCTCCCAAGGTGATTGCGTCTACTCCGCAGGATTTCAGTTCGTTCGCGATCCGCGCGTTGATCCCCGCTCCCCCGGCAGAATTCTCGCCATTGGCGATCACCACATGTAGACCCAGTTCTTCACGCAAGTCCTTCAGTTTGGCCTCAACCAACGTCCGTCCAGGCTTCCCCACAATATCCCCGATAAAAAGCAATTTAATCACGATACCCAGACTATGATATCTTCTTCAGCCATATCCACCCTGAAATTCGATTGCCATAGCATCCTGTTACTGTTTTAAGAGGCGCTTTTCAATCTGTCCTGTCATGAAAATGTTTTTTAAAAGCCAGTTGCTCAAGAATCACGCTCTACGAAAATATGTCCTCTGTCGCCCCTTGCATACCTATCTCGAGTCGCGTGGTTGGTTCAATAGCCTCCAGACCATGATCCCGCAAGACGCTTTAGGTAGGGCGATCCCATGGTATACATATCCTTCCATCGACTTCATTAATGAACATCTCAAACCGGAATTCGAGGTCTTCGAATTCGGCAGCGGTAATTCCACTCTTTATTGGGCAGAAAGATGCAGCCATGTGACCTCCTGCGAGCACGACCTTAAGTGGTATGAAATGCTCAAGTCCAGATTACCGGAAAATGTTTCTTATCTCTTTCACGAACTCGAATCTGGTGGCGACTACTCCAAAGCTGCCAAAAATTGCGGGAGGAGGTTTGATATTATCAACATCGACGGCCGTGACCGTGTCAACTGCGCCATTGAATCCCTAAGTGCGCTCAAGGACGGTGGCATCTTCATTTGGGATAACAGCGACCGTGAACGCTACGAGCCAGGCTACCGGTTTCTTGCAGAACAAGGTTTTCGTCGAGTGAATTTCTGGGGCTTCGGTGCTAGTACCGTCCACCAGTGGTCCACCTCAGTCTTCTACCGCGACAACAACTGCTTCGGCATATAGTCTCGTTCCTGTTTTAAGTTTACCGTTTTTTCAGTCGACAAATCATTGGTAAAGGCTCACATATAATCTCAATTCGCATGATCCGCGCCCACACATACTGCAACGTCAAGACCGGTTCCCTCGTGGAAGTGGTTGTTGTGGTGGTGGCCTAGACCGGACGGCGCGCACGTAACTCCTCCTTTGCTGCTCTTTCCGTCCGGTTCCAAAAAGAACTTTCCCTCGACCTTGTCCGCATTTACACCCATAACCAACTGATTCAGAAACTATATTAATACCATGAAAACCGACACCCTCACCGACTCGCCGGCCTTCTCCACGAAGACCGAGGAAATACGCGGCGCGGACCTTCTCGTTCGCTGTCTCGAACAACAGGGTGTCGAGGTGGTCTTCGCCTCACC
>CAYQCG010000428.1:0-2597 GCA_964415925.1 uncultured Puniceicoccaceae bacterium
TGAATTACCTGAATAACATTATGGCTAAAATGGATGCGCTTCAGCATGGCTATCACGAGGCCCTGATGCTCAATGATCAGGGATACATTGCGGAGTGTACCGGTGATAACATTTTTATCTTTCATAAGGGAGTATTAATCACCCCACCCGTTAATGCCGGATCACTTGCCGGTATCACCAGAGGGGCTGTCTTCGAGATAGCCCTGGAACTCGATCAGCCTCTCATTGAAAAGGATATGACACGCTACGATGTCTGGATCGCTGATGAGTGCTTTCTTACCGGTACGGGTGCAGAATTGGTCCCTGTTGTTGAGGTGGATGGCCGTCCCATTGGTTATGGCAGTCCCGGCTCCCAGACAAAGCGCTTCCTTGATCGATTCAGAAAACTCGTCACTCAGGACGGTGCGAAATTGTAGTTACCGCCCGGATCGGCAGTATCTAATATGCAAGTGTTTTGGGTTTGGTTTGAACCCTGCTCTTAATCTACTGACTATATTTTTAAACTTACCTCGATAAAACTTCAAAAGTAGCCGTTTAGTAATATAATCAGAAATTTTTATGGCAGAAGGTGTAAAATGTCAGAACTGTGGTAGTCACGCTACTGTTCATTTAACGCAAATAGTTGATAATCAGGTCCATAAAGTAGATCTTTGCGATGCATGTGCAAAGCAGAAAGGTGTTACGGACCCTGAAGGGTTTTCGCTGACCGAATTACTTTCTAAAACAGGGATTGCCACTTCGGTGGAAGAAGATTCTCCGGTTTGTGATCAATGCGGTTACACACTGAACGAGTTCAAGCGACAGGGGCGTCTGGGTTGTGAAAAGTGTTACGAGACGTTCAACGAATACATCATTCCGATGCTCAAGAACATGCACAGGAGTCAGCAGCATCTCGGCAAAACGCCTGAAAGAGCCCTCGCCAGGGCATCTCTTGAAAAACGTCTCAGTAGCTTGAAAAGTAATCTCAAGACGGCAATTGCATCCGAGCAATACGAAGAAGCTGCTCGATATCGTGATGAAATCAATGCTCTTAAGACAGAGCTCAAAACGAATCCTTAACAATCAGTTTTGTGGACATTAAACCCCTCATCGACGCTAAAGCAGAGCTAACCCACAACGACGATATGGCAGGTCCGATCGTTCTTAGTACCCGTACACGGCTTGCCAGGAATCTTAACGATATACCCTTTCCCGGTTGGGCCAACGAGTCACAACGGCGGGACGTATTGTCCGCTTGTATGTCAGCCTTGTCCAAGCAACCGGTCATGAATAAGGGCACCCAACTGGCTATGGAGAACCTGGATGACCTCGATAAGCAAGTCTTGACTGAAAGACATCTTATCAGCCGTGAACTAAGTCAGGGCCACAAGGAATCCGGTGTTTTTATCAGCCGCAATCAAGCGTGTTCTGTTATGGTCAATGAGGAGGATCACCTGCGTATCCAGATGATGCGGATCGGGATGCAACTGAACAATCTCTGGAACGAGATAAATGGATTCGACTCCGAAAT
The DNA here is from genome assembly GCA_964415925.1 of uncultured Puniceicoccaceae bacterium. Taxonomy (GTDB): domain Bacteria; phylum Verrucomicrobiota; class Verrucomicrobiia; order Opitutales; family Oceanipulchritudinaceae; genus CAYQCG01. The sequence goes on from CAYQCG010000428.1 coordinate 1,511, forward strand.
CGAAGCCGATTTGGACTACGCCTTTTCTGCTGATATTGGATACCTGACTGCCTGTCCGACCAATGTGGGAACTGGTTTAAGGGCCTCAGCCATGCTGCATCTGCCTGGGTTGGTAATTGCTCATCATATGGAAAAAGTCATCCGTATGGTAAACCAGCTTGGCATCGCCGTAAGAGGTTTGTTTGGCGAAGGAACTGACGCAACCGGAAGTATATTCCAGATCAGCAACCAGCAGACACTCGGCGAAAGCGAGGAGCAGATCATCCGCAGGCTATGCAACGTTCTTGATGCTGTTATAGAACAGGAAAATAACGCCCGTGAGAAATTGTTGGAAGATAAAGGTAACAAGATTTTTGATAAAATAGGACGGGCACGCGGTGTGCTCACTAATTGCCACTTGATTTCATCTGATGAAGCTATGAACCATCTATCCCTAATGCGGCTGGCAATCGATATGAAGCTTCTCCCGGAAGTGCACAGACAGTTGATCGACCGGATGATGATCGAGATTCAACCAGGGCATATTCAATATACCCTCAAAAAGACTGTAGAGCAGACTGAAAGAGACCATGAGCGGGCCCGACTCTTAAGGGAACAATTTTCCGATTTGCCTGCTCTTGAATTTTAGGTAGTATGTGTAAAACTAAGAGCTGTAGCGAAAAAATATTATGGAGCCCATGAACAATTTTACACCGAGAGCACAACAGGTTCTCGCTCTCGCCCGTAAGGAAGCCGATCGCTTTCATCATAACTATGTGGGCACAGAGCATTTGCTTCTCGGTCTCATAAACCTTGGACAAGGTGTTGCAGTCAATGTCCTTCAAAAAATGGGACTCGATCTGGAAACAGTACGCAATGCGGTTGAAAAACAGGTTGGTACTGGACCACAATCCAAACCTACGGGTAATATTCCTTATACCCCAAGGGTGAAAAAGGTTTTGGCCCTCTCCGGTAAAGAAGCCAAATCCCTGAATCATAGCTACGTGGGCACAGAACACATTCTCCTTGGTTTGCTGCGGGAGGGCGAAGGTGTTGCTGCTCGGGTTCTCAAAAGTCTCGATGTTGATATTGAACGCTGCAGAAATGA
>CAYQCG010000429.1:0-2589 GCA_964415925.1 uncultured Puniceicoccaceae bacterium
CTGATAGTATTCCGTGTCCTGAAGTGCTGCGAGAGCTCCTGCCTGACTGAGCCGATTGACATTATAGCTGTCACGGACACGATCCAGTAAGTTGATCACTCTTGAATCAGCAAGCGCATAGCCAACGCGCAAACCTGCGAGTGAATGGGTTTTGGAAAACGAACGGGTTATCACCAGATTCGAATAGCTCTCCAGTAGTTCTACTGCATCTTCACGCGCAAAGGCCGCATAAGTTTCATCGACGACCAGCAGACCCTTTACAGCACTAACAAGCTGCTCAATCTGGGAGGTGGTAAAAGCGACACCTGTTGGCGCATTCGGGTTAGTGAGAAAGAAGATATTAGCCTTGCAACCCTTGATTTCCTGGATGGGTAGCTCCATATCCTCCTTAAAATGAATCGAAACAAGTTCTGAACCCTGGATTGCCGCCAGCACTGGATAAAGCGAGTAACACGGAAAAGCCATTCCGACTTTTTTTTGGTTATTCTGGCTGAATGTCCGTACTAGAATATTCAATACATCATCGCAACCGTTACCTACAATTACCTTGTCTGCGAACAAGCGGTGATAGCCAGCTATGCATTCGCGGAGCAGCCTGCTGGTCGGATTAGGGTAAAGGGGCAGCTTTGCTATTTCATCTTGTATTGCGACAGCTACTTTTGGAGAGGGTGGATAAGGGTTTTCGTTGGTATTAAGCTTTAGCCAACCTTCGCCATCCGGTTGTTCGCCCGGAATATAGCCTTTCATGCGCCTGATATGCTCGTGCGCAAACTCCGATGGATCCATCATTGCCTCTCAAGTCGTATATCTACTGAGCGTCCATGTAACGGCAACTGCTCAAGCTTGCTGAATGCTTGAACGACAGGAGCGGCCTTATTAAGCTGTATTGAGTCGTATTCCACAATACTGGTTCGTCGCATGAAATCAGTAATCTGCAACCCGCTGTAGAACCTGCCAGTACGTCCGGTAGGGAGGGTATGATTTGGGCCGGCAGTGAAGTCACCTACTGCAGTCGGTGTCATGTGGCCGATGAAAATCGCACCGGCTGTGTTAATTCCCTTTAGCATGCCCTCGACCGATTTTCTGGTAACTTGTAATTCCAGATGTTCAGGTGCTACGAAATTCGTAATTCGGCAAATTGGCCCCAAGTCGTTTTCGAGTATGGCTAAAGTATTTGTCTTTAAGACAGCTCTTAGCTTTTCCTGCTCGGGATATAGCTTTACTTGCTTAAGCAATTCTCGTCTTACGAGATTATAAAATTCCTTGTCCGGAACTATAAAAAACAGCTTCTCACGTCCTGTGCCATGCTCAGCCTGAGCTAACAGGTCAGCTGCTACGTATTGCGGATGGGCAGTCGTGTCCGCGATAATCATGACCTCGCTGGGTCCTGCCAGAATGTCAATGCCCACATCGCCCAAGGCCTGTCGCTTTGCTTCATTGGTGTAAGCACTTCCGGGACCGAAAATTTTACTCACAGCCGGTATCGTCCTGGTTCCATAAGCCAGAGCCGCAACTGCCATAGGTCCGCCAACAGAGTAAATCTCATCAACTCCGCATAACTCAAAAGCCGCTAATAGAGCAGGCTGAATTTTACCGTTCTTGTCCGGGGGAGTGACTGCGCATATGCTGGGAACTTTGGCCAGTTTAGCCAAGGTTGCGGTCATAATGACTGTTGAAACCAAAGGGACTTGCCCACCCGGTATATACAAGCCTACGCGTTCTACGGGATAGAAGCGTTCACCCACCAATGCTCCATGACTGTTCCGGTCGGTCCAGTCATCGGGCAGTCCATGTCGGTGGAATTCACGCACATTCCGGATGGCCTGCCTGATGGCCTTGCGGTGGGAAGAATCTAGTTGCTCCGCAGAGGCTTGTAATTCTTCTTTCGATACACGAAGCTGCTCCGCTTTAAGACTGACACCATCGATACGCTTCATGTGCTTGAGCATCGCCGAATCACCCCGTGCCTTTACTTCCGCCAGAATCAGGCTTACTGCCTGCCTGATGTGTAACGGCGTATCGCTGCCAGCACAGAACACCCTCAGACGTTTCCAGAAATTTGAATGACTGCTTTCAAGCAACTTCATGACTATTCCCACTCGATGGTGCTGGGTGGTTTTGATGATATATCGAGAACAACCCGGTTAACGCCTTTTACCTCATTAATGATACGGTTAGCCACACGTCCCAGAAAATCGTGTGGTAATCGCGCCCAGTCGGCCGTCATAGCATCTGTACTTTCGACGATACGCAGAGCAATAACATTCTCATAGGAACGCTCGTCCCCCATGACCCCAACCGTTTTCACGGGAAGGAATACGCAAAAGCTTTGCCAGACCTCATAGTAGTAGCCGGATTGCTTCATTTCCTGCAACAGAAGGGCATCCGCTTGCCGGAGTATATCCAGACGTTTTCTGGTTATCTCACCAATTACCCTGACACCCAAGCCGGGCCCGGGGAATGGCTGCCTCCATAATACTTCCTTCGGTAAGCCAAGTTCCGCACCCAGCCTCCTGACTTCATCTTTGTAGAGTTCCCTGACAGGTTCATCGAGTTTCAGCTTCTTGCGCTTGGGCAAGCCTCCGACAT
>CAYQCG010000430.1:0-2576 GCA_964415925.1 uncultured Puniceicoccaceae bacterium
CGAGGGATAAGGTACGTTCGACTTCGTTAAAGCGCTTATCCACGATCTGCTGTCCCTTGAAGTTGATGCGATAGATATCATTCAGGCGGACATAGACCTTGGTGCCAGGTCGAGCTTGACGTACCTGAGTACCGAGGCTCACCTGGATAGGCTGGTTTACTGCATCATTGCTTCCTCGTACGGCATTCACTTTGGTCGGAGGACCGAGCGAAAGCTGAGCGAGAACATCAATGCTACGTATGCCATAGCGTGCATCTTTGGGCAATGAAGCCTTGAAGTCATCGTCTGGCTCAAGACGAACAGCGATACGGCTGGTCTTGGGTACCATTGATGCTCCATTGTAAACTTTTCCATTCACAGCCATGTTGACAGAAGGCTTAGGTGGCTCAATCACACGGTAATCAATGTCTCCGATGGGGATGTTCTGACCATTGGTAATACTGTTTACCTTTACCGTGGTCTTTCTTCCTGTAGGAATAATCCGAACCAGCTTCTTGGAGCTTGCTGCCGTCTCTACAGTTGCATTTGAAGCTGAGAAACGAGGATTGTAGAATTTCCCTAGAGCAGGTACATCAATATTTACTTCGTTGGCACAGTTGCGATACAGAACCTGGACAGCAGCTGAGGTAACAACGATTTCAGGCTTACGAACGGTGAATTCACCTTCTACTTTTTTGTCTTCAAAGCCACCTGTTGCCAGGGGAACCCGGATGGTAGCTGTGTAGGATTGTTTCCCTTCATTGCTCCCGCGAGGAATCACACTGCCGCTGGCAGGGATCGTCAGCTTGCCAATGGCCCCTTCTTGTTCGATGGTTCCATTGGGAGAGGAGAAACGGGGGATCACCTGACTTGAAGCCATGGATACAAAGAGCTTGGTTTCGAATTCGAGACCTGCGGGCACAATGGTAGAGGTAGGTGCATCGATCGCGATGACAGAGTCTACCTTGAACCTATTAACCCCCAAGCGAGTGTTGAGCAGGTCGAGCAATTGCTTTTCCTTTTCAAATAGGTCCAACTTCATGGATTCCAGGAGGGCCATGTTTGCGATGACCGGACCGTGGAAAGTATACTGTTCCCAGGTTTTTTTCTCGCCATCAAGCGTTACCTCAGGGTCTTTGGTCAGGTATTCGTTTTCCGCTACAAGACGCTGGCTGGACAGTGAATCGGGAATCTGAGAGTTGTAAACATTTACCAGATAATCAATGTAATCGTCGAGTTTCTGGTGTAGTTTATAACCTTCGGCGTTGCCTCGGCGGTTATTTGCTTGGACATTGTTTCCTGTTCCCATCCAGTACTGGTAGTTCGCCTCTGTTTCATCCTTCTTCAGCAGCTTCCCTGTTTCGGGATCTACACCGGCGATCTCCTGCATTTTTTCCATGTGCAGGTCGATCAAATCCAGCAGTTCGTCGGTACTGCCTTGAATTTGGGCGAGGGTATCTTTGAGACCAGCGTTGACGGTTTTTCCTTCACCCACTTCCTCATTTATCTTTTCGACCATCCGTTCCATGAACTGGACATTATTGACTTGGGCATCAGCCGCTGAGGAATTGAGTTTATTCTTGATCTGCTCGAAAGCATCCAGAATTTCTGCACTTACATTCATTGCCAGCAAGGCGAGCAACACGAGATACATCATGTTGATCATTTTTTGCCGGGGTGATAATTTTCCACTTGCCATGTCTACTCCTTTCTTAAATGGTTAATAAAAAAACGTCGCTAGACAGGGGCTTAGCGGGCACCACCTGACATGGCAGAAAGGATGTTGCCATACACCTGGTTCATCTTCCTCAGGTTGTCGTTCAGGGCAGCCATTCCATCTTTGTACTCCTTCGCATCTTGAGAAGCCTCAGCCATGCTGGACATGGCCTCTGTCATGGCTCCGTAGAACTGATTCAGAGACTTAAGATGGGTTTTAGCGTCTTGAAGTTCGAGCTCATAGATAGAGTTGAGAGACTTCAGGTTGTTGGTCATAGCCTGAACTTGCTGGTGGTAGGCCTGAGCATCTGTTGCGGCATTGGCATAAGAACCCATGGACTCAACAGCGACTCCATAAGACTGGTTGAGAGAATCGATCTTGTTAGTAGCAGCTTTGATCCTCTCAGCATACTCATTGTTAGCTCCGGCAGCGTCAGTTACCGAAGAAAGCTTACCTACATTCTCATTCAGTCCAGTCAGTGTCAGCGAAAGATCATCAAATACACGACCATCTATCTTGGACAAATCGGGAGAACTGAAATTGTTTGAGGCGGGAAGCATTGACTAGTCAAAGACTAATTAAACCAAGTCGGGATCTACACGCTCCCACTCATACTCATCTGCTGGTGGATCAAAAGCAGATATCAAAAACACGATTGCCTCAGTAAACATGCCCACGATGAGCATTTCGTTGGCAAACGGCCAGTGCAATATCTTAAACAATGCGCCCACGATTACAACAGATGCAGCAGCACCATAGACGAAGTTCAGTGTAACTTTGCCTGCGCGGGACTTCAGGAAACCTTTTTTCTTTGCCATCTTAAACTTTCCTTAAAATTAATGTTTCAGTAGCCTGATGAAAAAAATGAAATACAGCGTAA
>CAYQCG010000431.1:0-2575 GCA_964415925.1 uncultured Puniceicoccaceae bacterium
GAGCAACTCTCGTTTTTTATGCAGGGAAGGATGCCTGCGGTTGATCCTGAGGGTAAAATACTTTTAAGCGCAAAAGATCCGATCGCAATGAGTCCCGACGGCCATGGGGGCTCTCTTCGAGCTCTTGTCAGAAGTGGTTCAATTGAGAAAATGAAAGCGTATGGTATTCGTGCCATTAGCTATTTTCAGGTGGATAATCCATTGGTCAAGGTAATCGACCCTGCATTCATCGGATTTCACCTTAGAGACCAGGCAGAGATGTCCAGCAAGATGATTCCTAAGGCCTACCCTGAGGAGAAATTGGGTATTTTCTGTCAGCAGGAAGGCAAGACAGTTGTCATCGAATATAGCGATATGCCAATTGAGCGGCAGAGGGAAACCGATAATGCAGGCAGACTGCGCTTTCTAGCCGGCTCTATTGCGATTCACATGCTGAACCCCGATTTTGTTGCTCATGTCGGAGGCCAGAATGAGGCTTTCAAGCTCCCATTTCACAAGGCGCACAAGAAAATTCCGGTCCTTGATCAAGAGGGCATGACTCATCAGCCGGAAGTGCCCAACGGTTATAAATTTGAAATGTTTGTTTTTGATGCCCTGCCTTTTGCAGATAAGGTCGTAACCATTGAAACTGCCCGTAGGGATGATTTTTCTCCGATCAAGAATGCGGAAGGAACGGACTCTCCCCAGACCAGTCGGGATGACCAGATCAGGCAATGGACTCTTTGGGCTAAATCTGCTGGTGTCAGGATTGATACCGATGAATCTGGTTTGCCGGATTTTAAATGGGTGGTCAGTCCGCTCTTCGCAGATTCAGAATCATCCTTTGTCTCTCAATGGAAATGCCTTTCTGACAAACCTTCCATCAAGGAGGGAACTTATCTGGAACAGCCTACTTGATAATGGGAAAAGACACACTGATAAAATCACTTAAGAGTGCTCATAAAGAGGGTCATCTGCTCGACTCAAGCTTGGAGAATATTTCGAACTGGGTTGACGACGACTTTTTGCCCGACTGGGCACTGGACAGCATTGATGAACTCGTTGCCAATGAAACTTGGAGCGAATTAAATGACCGCTTCTTCAGGACTATCGCCTTCGGGACCGGCGGAATGCGTGACCGGACCATTGGCGGGATTGTTACAAATGCGGAGAAGGGTAATGCCCGGAAAGGAGAACGTCCACAGCATGCCGCCGTTGGCAGCACGATGTTGAACGACTTCAATATCATCAGGGCTGCGGTTGGCTTGTATAAATACTGTGCACAGTATCTTGAGCAGAGTTTGGGCCGGCGTGAAGAACCACGTCTGGTAATTGCACATGATGTTCGTTACTTTTCACGTTATTTTACTGAATTAACGGCATCAACCTTTTCACGGCTTGGCGGTCATGCCATGATCTTCGAAGGTCCCCGTTCCACCCCTCAACTGTCATTTGCAGTCCGGCATTTACGGGCTACGACCGGTGTGGTTGTTACGGCTTCCCACAACCCCCCGGAATATAACGGTTTTAAAGCGTATTTCGAGGACGGGGCACAGGTTGTCTCGCCCCATGCCGAGGGTATCATCGAAGAAGTCTATGCAGTCGAGCCGGAACTCATTAAGGAATTCCTTGAGATAGATCTATCCCGCGTTGTTACGCTTCCGCAAAGTATCGATCAAGCTTACTTGAAAGCTCTGGAGGAGAACGTCCTTGATCCTAGCGTATTCAAGCGCAGTCAACCCAAGGTGGTATTCAGTGCTTTGCACGGGACCGGTATTGTATCCGTTCCACCAATTCTCAAACGTTATAAAATCAAGGTTTCCAGTGTTAAGGAACAGGCCAAAATGGATGGCGGATTTCCTACAGTTAAATCCCCCAATCCCGAAGAATCAGCTGCACTCGACATGGCCGTTGCTCTCGCAAGGGAGACAGAAGCCGACTGCGTCCTGGCCACTGATCCTGACGCCGACCGCATGGGTGCTGCGGTTCGTAATGCGGACGGTGAGATGGAACTCATTACAGGCAACATGATTGGTTCCTTGCTGGCGGAACACCGTATTACGGCAATGAAAGCCAGAGGTATCCTTCCCACTTCAGGGACAACCCAGGCTTGCTTGATCAAGACTTATGTTACCACGCCTCTCCAGGAGGCGATAGCCGAAGCGCATGGACTTAAATGCATCAACACACTGACAGGGTTTAAGTGGATCGGTGGAAAATTGAGGGAGTATGAAAACACTCTGGCCGATGCCTTACTGAAAGAAGATGGTTTGGTCATCAATTATGATGCATGTTCTTTTGCCACCCGTACACGACTTCTCCTGAATTATAGCACCTTTTATGTCTTTGGGGGGGAAGAAAGCTATGGTTATCTTGGCTCCGATAAAGTCCGGGACAAGGACGCCAATGCCGCTGTTCTCATGTTTTGTGAAATGGTTGCCACTCTCAAGGCACAAGGCAAGTCTGTCCTGGAGTATCTTGACGAGCTTTATGTTAAATACGGCTATTATAAGGAATCCCTATTGAATTTATATTATGAAGGAGCTTCCGGTTCTGCGAAAATTAAGAACATTCTCAAATCTTACCGGGAAACTCC
>CAYQCG010000432.1:0-2558 GCA_964415925.1 uncultured Puniceicoccaceae bacterium
AATGTCCGTCGATATAAAGAAGACTTCGAAATCAAAGACTATTCAAGGTGATTCTATGATTAACAAAACGATATGGCTGACAATTAAATGGTAAGATGCTGAACATAACACATCAATAAATACAAGTGTTAAACGTATTTGCTTGGCCATATTGTATTTGAACAGGAAAGTGGAAGAAGGTATTAAATTTTGGAATGTTATATACATAAAACTATCTAAATAATGCAAATATTATCTAACATATATAAAAAAATTCACAATTATGGTGAATTCCTACAGGGGATTCCTGCAGTTACTACAAGTCAGCTTTCAATAGACTACATCAAAGAGATTATTGCCCGGCCTGATCCGGTGATTCTGGATATAGGATGTAATAATGGTGACAGCACGCTGAAGTTTTTAACAGCCTATGAAAATGCATCAATTTACTGCTTTGAGCCTGATCCGAGAGCAATAAAGCGGTTCAAAATAAACTTAAAGGGGTATCATCAGGTGAAACTTTATGAGATTGCTATTTCGAGTCGAAACGGATTTATTACATTCCACCAGAGTGGCGGGCAGAGTGAGAAGCACAAGCCTGTGGAAGGTTGGGATTTGTCCGGCTCCATCCGTAAACCCAAGGAGCACTTAAAAGTCTATCCTTGGTGTACTTTCGAAAACCAAATTGAAGTGCCCACTATGACCTTAGATCATTGGCTGGAGCAGGAACAGATCAAGTTAATAGATTTTATCTGGATGGATGTGCAAGGAGCTGAAATGGATGTCTACGAGGGTGCACATGAGGCATTATCGAAAACCCGTTTTCTCTACACTGAGTATGATGATAAAGAAATGTATGTGGGGCAAAAGAATTTGTCTACTATTAAGAAGCATTTGACACAATTTCGCATCCTGAAACGGTTTCCACAGGACGTGCTATTCGCCCACCGGACATTGGGGCATAAAAAGACCTAGCGTGTACGAGACCCAAAGTATATAAATAATGTGTTATACATATTACTAATTCATGCGCATATTATCAATAGTATAGTTCTGATTGGTTGTCTATTGTCAGCCGATGTGCTGGATGTATTGGTAATTTTGATACCATGCAACGGTGTCCCGCAATATATCCGTTGTTATAGCGGACCCGAGTTCATCAACTCGGCCATCCGGCAATGGCTCAGGAACAATAATATCAAGACTCTCCACATCGATCTGGGATCACCTTGGCTAAACGGTTAAGTGGAATCCTCCAACGCCGGGCTACGCGAGGAATGCCTCGAGCGCGAACTCCTCTGGACCCTGATCAAAGCCCGTGTCGTCATCGAAGACTGACGCGATTACAACAACAACACCCGATCGCAGCGATCCCTAGGCTTGCTCACCCCGGTCCAGTATGCCAGAACTCAATCCACACAGGCTGCGGCTCCACTCGGGCTACGCCCTCATTGCGCCTCAGCGCCTATATCCAAACCCATGAACCAACCAACCACAACCGATATCCTCTCTGCGCATCTGGACTAAAAGACGGGGTTCAGGTAATTAATTAGCTGTCTATACTAAAGAAATTAGTATTCTTGCATTATAGAATGTAAAACTTTTAAAAATTATATATGGATATCATTTGTAACAATAAAAGAGCATTCATCCTCGACCCAGACTTGCAAAATCCGTTAGGGCATAATCTCAGTTCAGCCGTTAGGGTTGCTGAGAGTTATATAGTCCATAGCCTGAAACCGTACATAGTTGCCAATAGAGACTTCAGATATATGAATTCTGGTATAGATCCAGTCACTCAACGGCAAGTCGAAATGGACGCCTATTTGAGTGCCCAGGCTTATGCAGACCAATTAGCGATTAAAAGCCACATATCAAAATCCTTGCACGGATACCCTAATGGTGACTGGAGAGCCTTCCATGCCGAGTTGTTAGCCCTCTGCAGAAAATATGGTTGGAATCATAGTGACACACTCATTCTTCAAACTCTCAGTCTACAGGTTATCCTTGGGCTGCTTGAATTCTGTAAAATCAAACCTAAATCTGAAATTCCCCGCATTCACGCGGTGTTTTACAAAGACCCCTCAAGCATACAGGGCTATCTTCCCCATAAGATTACTCTAATATCGCTTATGGAGTCCTTTAAAAGGCAAAATTACTTTAGTAACCGCATACAGTTCTGCGCCGAAACCGATTCCCTGTCAGAGGCTTACAGAAAATTAGGCCATGATACCCACACTCTTTTGGGACCTATACCAGACAGACTATTCAGGATGAAGCTGCCGGATTCTGCCAAGCCTCTCGTTGCATATTTAGGTGAAGCAAGAGAAGAGAAAGGCTTTTGCATTCTGCCAGATATAATTGAAAGCTTTATTTTAAGAACAGGAAAGGACTTTTACACGAGATGTTCATTTCTTATTCAAACTGCGACGGGAGCGACCGGTGATTCTTTCCAGCGTCTAGTCGATGCACGTCTTCGATTGGAAAAAGTGGCGGAAGCTCATCCAGATTTCAAACTCATGGATACCCTTGATGAAGACCATTATTACACAGCATTAAGCAATTCAACTGTAATTATT
>CAYQCG010000433.1:0-2539 GCA_964415925.1 uncultured Puniceicoccaceae bacterium
GAGGGTGATTTTCGTTTCATCTACATCAATCGCGTAAACAGTCAGGCCGCTCTGGATGAACTCAAGTGATAAGGGAAGTCCGACGTATCCCTGGCCAACGATCGCGATGGATTGGATTTTTGAATTAGGTGTCATGCAGTAATGGTTTGATACGGTTCCATGTGTCTGTTTCTTAGTCGAGTATAAGCTTTGGGCAACCTTACGGACACTATGCGAATCATCTACCTGCACCAGTATTTTCTGACACCATCAATGAGCGGTGGAACACGTTCCTATGAATTGGCGAGGCGTTTGGTTAAGATGGGACACGAAGTATCCATGATAACATCGCAGTCTTTTCGAGAGGAAACAGAAAAAGAGTCCTGGCTACAGACCAATGAGGATGGCATAGAAGTTCATTGGTGTAACGTAAGTTATTCCAATTATATGAGTTACCGAAGGCGTATGATTGCGTTTATGCTGTATGCGGTTAAAGCTTATTTCAAGGCGGTCAAGCTTGGGGGTGATGTTATCTATGCCACAAGTACGCCATTAACAGTGGCTATTCCAGGAATCCTTGCGAAGAAGAAATTAAAAATTCCGATGATCTTCGAAGTGAGAGATCTTTGGCCTGAGGCGCCCATTCAACTGGGTATCTTGCCCCGATGGCTTATACCGCCAGCCAGATGGCTAGAAATGATCGCTTACCGGAATGCCCAACAAATCGTCGCTTGCACACCAGGCATGCGTGACGGTGTATTGCAGCAGGGTATCGACCCAGCTAAAGTTACAGTGGTGACAAACGGCGCAGATTTGAAAAAGTTTAGTCCGACCGTCGAACCCTATACCATGCCAGAAACACAATCATGGAAGGATCACTTTGTGCTCATCCAATCAGGATCCATGGGGCCACTCTATGGGTTGGACTATGTGCTGGACACTGCAAAGCTACTCAACCCAGGTACTAAGATTCTGTTCGTCTTGATTGGCGAAGGGCGTGAAAGATCACGTCTGCAAAAGAGAGTCATAGAGGAGCAGATTGCAGCAGTGCAAATCCTTGGGCCAGTGAAGAAGGAGTTGATCCCCGGTTTTATAGCTTCGGCTGATGTATGCTTAAATCTCACTAACAACAACCCAGTAAACGCCATTTCCTCGCCCAATAAGATGTATGAAGCCATGGCGGCAGGGAAACCCATCGTTACAAACATAGGAGGTTGGATCCGTGAATTACTGGAAGAGAATGGAGTCGGTTTCTACGTCGACCCGGATAAACCGGAAGAACTCGCACAAAAAGCTCTTGAGCTATTCGAGAATAAGCACCTGCTGGCAGCTATGGGCAAAAGGGCGAGAGCGTTGGCGGAGGAACGATTTGATTTTGATAAACTCGCCGAAAAGTTATCAAAGATATTTTCTGAGACTTAAAATATAACTTTTAATATATTCATGCCAGTATTCCCTGGATCACAAATCAATCTCGTGGCCTTCGCCGGCACCCCTCGGTATCCTTATTTCTTCCACCAGATCCCTGATTTTATCTGGAGTTCTGGGTGTTATGAGGGCGACGGGGATAGCAACCGCAAAGTTTATCAGCATGCCGAGGAATCCGATACCCTCAGGGGAAATTCCAAAAAACCAGTGGTCAGTGTTATTAAGGTCAGGATTGATGAATTTGAAATAGAGAATGTAAGCCGAGGTAAAAGAGATTCCCGCAATCATGCCGACAATAGCACCTTCACGGTTCATTTTCTTTGTGAATATGCCCATAAGAATTACGGGGAAGAATGAGGAAGCTGCCAGTCCAAAGGCAAATGCCACAACCTGGGCGACAAAACCGGGTGGATTGATTCCGAAATAACCTGCTACGACCACTGCAAGGCCTGCTGCGATGCGTGCAAAGTTCAACTCCTTTTTTTCCGATATACCTGGCATAAACGACTTCTTCAGGAGGTCATGTGAAATAGAGGTTGAAATCACAAGCAACAGCCCTGCCGCTGTCGAAAGTGCGGCTGCAAGTGCGCCTGCTGCAACGAGTGCCACCACCCAGTCCGGAAGATTGGCGATTTCCGGGTTGGCCAGTACAATAATATCCCTGTCCAGATATAATTCATTCTTATTTACGATTGGCTGATTATGCAAGAGTTGCTCTCCACTGGTGCCCGTTATAGCCTGCCCGTTTTCCTTTAGTTGATACTCGGGGGTGCCTTCAAACGGCTTACCGGGGGCATACTGAATAATCCCGTCGTTGTTTTTATCCATCCAGGCAACGAGCCCCGTTTTTTCCCAGTTCTTAAACCAGGACGGGACGGATTCATATGTCTGGTCATGATTCGAGCTAATGAGGTTTGTTCTGGCAAATGCCGCTATTGCCGGTGCGGTGGTATAAAGGATCGCAATGAAGAAAAGCGCATAACCTGCGGAGAGCCGTGCATCGGACACTTTAGGTACGGTAAAAAAACGAATGATTACATGGGGCAGACCTGCTGTCCCAATCATCAGTGCTCCGGTGATACAAAAGAGGTCGATGGTTGATTTAGAGCCCAGTGTGTATTCTGCAAAACCC
>CAYQCG010000434.1:0-2537 GCA_964415925.1 uncultured Puniceicoccaceae bacterium
GCAAGCCTCCGACATTGTGGTGACTTTTTATTGTAGCGGCGGGATTCCCATCAATAGAGACACTCTCAATAACATCAGGATAAAGTGTACCCTGGGCGAGAAAACCAATATCGCCTAATTTGGCTACTTCAGACTCGAATACCTCGATAAAAGTCTGCCCGATAAGCTTACGTTTTCGTTCTGGATCCGTAACACCTTTGAGCTTCTGAAGAAATCTGCTGCCAGCTCGCGCAACCCTGAGATTCATTTGGAAGTTTTCACCAAAAAGTTTTTTCACGGCTTCGCGTTCACCGAGCCGACAAAGACCATTATCCACAAACACACAGATGAGTTGTTTATCCAGTGCCCGATGCAGTAGCGCTGCTGTGACAGAGCTGTCTACACCACCAGAAAGTCCCAGAATGACTCGTTGATTACCGACCTGCTGACGGATACGCTCTATGACCGTCTCGGCATAATCAGCCATCGTCCAATCACCTTTGCACCAGCAAATCCGGAAAAGGAAATTATTGATTATCTTTGGTCCTTCTTCCGTATGAAATACCTCAGGGTGAAATTGCAGACCATAGAGTTTACGATTTGCATCTTCAATCACCGCACAGTCCGCATTCTCTGTCCTCGCAATAATCTCAAAACCTACGGGCACGTTCTCAAGCCGGTCACCATGTGAATTCCAAACTTTGCTATGGTTGCGGACCTTTGAAAGTAATAGGCCTTTCTTGCGTATCGACAGAATACCTTGTCCGTATTCACGCCGGTTACTGGGAGCGACCTTACCTCCTTCCAGTAAGTGAGCCAGCAATTGGAGCCCGTAACAAATACCAAGCACAGGAATGCCGATTTTGAATAACCGCTTGTCCGGGATAGGTGCGTTTCTACCGAGGACGCTACTGGGTCCCCCTGAAAGAATTATTCCAACAACGCCGTCTCTCTTAAAAGTTGAAGCGGGTGTGCTGTAATGATATATTTTAGAGTAAACATTTGCCTCGCGAATACGCCTTGCAATCACCTGAGTGTATTGCGACCCAAAATCTATAACAGCAATAATCTGTGACATAACGGTGTGCCTGTGCAGGCAGGTATGAAAACAAATACCGTATAGGGGCTGAAATGAAATTCCAGTGAAAAAGTAAAAAAGACCTACTGAGGGGTCTAAAACTTAAGTTGTAGATTTTCCCGTCCACAGCGGGGACACTTTACTGCTGAGGATACGGAAGCTGTATGGAGGTGATCGCAACGTGTACAGTGGAATACATGTTTGACCCTCTGCTCATCATACAAATGGCGATCACGATGATCATAATAAAGCCAAAGGGCGATAAATATGCTGAACCCCACCAGAAGTACAATGAAGATAAAAACTTCGAATGTTAGCGCTATCATAATACTTAAAAACGAACAGCTGGCCTGAAGTAAAGACTCCGGGGTTAATCCGGTGTTCAATTTTAGTGAATTCTCGAGTTGATGAATCAGGACTGCTTATCGTTGCTGGAGCTTTCCTTCTTACTTTCCTCTTCCTCATCTCCGATCTCAAGGGCGCCAGCCAAAATATCCTCTTCCTCTGAAGTTTCTTTTTCGGATTCTTGAACCGCTTTTTCCGGCTCAGCTTCTACAGTCGCTGTCGCCGTTTCGACTGATGCCTTGGTTGATTCATCTTCTTCAGCATGAGTTTCAGTTGCTACTTGATCTGCTGGGATCTCAGCAGAGGCAGATTCTGTCTTCTTTTTCGATGCTTTCTTTGAAGAAGGTTTGCGGCGTTTCGGATAGCCTTCATCAGCAGCTTCAATCAACTGAATCAGAGCCATTTCCGCAGCATCACCCGTACGTGCACCTAACTTGTAAATCCGCGTATAACCGCCGGGCCGATCAAGAAACTCTTCAGCCCTTTCATTAAACAGCTGGTGAACCGCTCGTTTGTCACGAACACGCGCAAGAGCTATTCGGCGATAATGTAGAGCCTCCTCAGCTGAATCGCTTTGTTTCGCCTTCTTGGCAAGCGTGATCACTTTCTCAGCAAAAGGCCTGAGGGCTTTGGCTTTGGCTAAAGTTGTTTCGATTCGTCCGTGACGAATGAGGGCCGCAGACATATTGGCCATTAAAGCGGCACGGTGTTCTTTGGTCCGGCCGAGGGCTGTGCGATGGACGCGGTGGCGCATGATAAATGAGAAGATTAAAGGCTAAAGTTCGCTGCGGCTTTCCAAAAGACGTTCGTCAATTTTCATCCCCAGAGAGAGACCGAGCTGCTCGAGCTTGGCTTTAATTTCGTTGAGTGATTTCTTACCAAAGTTTCTATACTTAAGCATTTCCTGCTCAGATTTCATGGCCAACTCGCCAACAGTAGTGATGTTTGCGTTATTCAGGCAGTTGGCGGCGCGGACAGACAGTTCAATTTCGTTGACCGACATGTTGAGGAGCTTCCGGAGTTTATTCTGCTCTTCGGAAACTTCTGTCTGTTCAGCTTCAAACTGCACTGCTTCAGCGCTCACATTATCGAAGATATCAAGGTGGTGGCGCAGGATAGCGGGAGACTGCTTGAT
>CAYQCG010000435.1:0-2525 GCA_964415925.1 uncultured Puniceicoccaceae bacterium
GCCAGACTATACGTTGTGGCGCGTTAATATTCTCTTCGCTTTCAACGCTGCGTCTTATGGTGGTGCAGGAATTCAACAGCAATAATGCTGTCATGGCGTATATGATTTTCAAATGTAAACCCATTCTGTGTGATTGAAGATTAGGGTTAAGCCAGTATTGTTCCAACAATGCACGATGTTGAAAAATATTCAAATAACCCCAAAAAGCCATGGCCGCTGTCTTGGGTGTTGATCGCAATTCTATTATATATTTTAATACAGGTCGCATGGCTGTTATGGCAATAAGTATAAAAGTCTTTTTAGTATGTCTATTTATGAGTTCTTCCCTGTCTATGGCTGAACAACTAAAAAGTATACGGGATCTTCAATGGAAGTACAGGATATTTATTCTTTCTGCACCATGCAAAGAATCAGACTTTGCCCAACAGGCCAAAAAAGAGCTTAAAGCGCATGGAAAAGAAATTGCGGAACGTGACGGCTATATTCTCGAAATTTATCATAACTCAGTAGCGGACGATTCTCTGGAAGACGACACCCGCACCAAGCTAAAACTCGATCCCAGTAAGCCGTCTTTGACGCTGATTGGTAAAGATGGGGGGATAAAAATGAAACAAACTGAAAAACCTAACATTCAGTCGCTATTGGATTTAATCGATACAATGCCCATGCGGCGTGCTGAAATGCGCGAAAGAAAATAGTCATTGAGATTTTTGCAGGATGTGTGCGTTTGCCATGGAGATACCACTGAGCATAGCTCCAATGATACCTAAAAAGCCCTGGTCAGTTCCACAGACATAGAGATTACCCATATGCGTCCGCCCATCCTTGATCTTACGAGGGGATCCATAAACCGCACCGCCGAAATGCCCGGTATAGAATTCGATAGTTTTTGGGGTAAACATGTCACGATAAAGTGTTTCCTGATTGATAGTTGTATCCTGTAAAGGATGTAAATGCCGCAGAGCACTTTTCACTACTTTAGGAAACCACTCTTCCTTGGCCTCGAGGTAATCTTTCTCTGAATAATTTTTCCAGGCATCGTATCTTGCCATCGCGGTGATCCTGAAGACCCCCTCGGGCAAGTCACCCTCGCAACCATACTGATAATTATTTGGAAAGCAGATAACTCCGCTGCGAACGTCGACCGGTTCCTCCGGCTGTGAATAGTTAAATCGCTCATTGTTGTTAAAAAACACTATCGTATCATTCCAACTGTATTCGCGTGGCTGATGCCGCATGACAGAAATAGTCTCAACGAAGGACAAACGCCCAATGATTTCTGGATCTACCTTGCGCCCACACAGCCTTTCAGTTTCAGCCCAGCCGATTGAAGAAATCACATGGTCTGCCGTGAGGGTAGAACCATCGTCAAGCTCCAGCGTATCCACTTTGTCGTTACGTTCACAGATTCTACGCACCCCACATTTCATTTTACGCTTTCCACCCAGGTTTCGGAATTGATCCAACAATAGCTTGATAATTAGCCGAACACCTTCGTAGGGACGTGCAAATCCTTCTTCATAAAGAGCCCTGAAGAGAATAATAAACTGCCCAAAGTCCATGTCGTCCTCGCGGGCACTGCCATAAAACATCAACGGACAAAGCAGCATATCCGTAAGAAGCGGATCATTGATATACTCACCGATTACAGTGCGAGCAGATAAAGATTCGTCTTCAAGTGTATAGGGATTGGCTTCCTTCAATTTCAGAGCCAGCTTTCTAAATCCATCAATCTGATTCGGAAATGCTTCAGCTATTTCTCCTTCAAGTACGGAAAAATCATTGGTAAAGTGCAGATTGATATCCGGGAATGCAATCCTGCTTCCAACCTGTGGACACAATTTGAAAGATTCACGGGGAATCCTTAACTGTCTGCTGAGTTTCGTCTGCGGTGCACGACGGGCATTTTCCGGTGCGTAGTTAGTGACCGCGTGCAAACCGACGTCGAACTTCCGGCCGTCCTTGAAGTAAAAGCTATTCAAACCGCCGGGGGCATTATGACGCTCTACAATAAGAACTTTTTTATCAAACAGAGCCAGCCGTATACCTGCGGCCAGACCGGACATGCCGCAACCGATAATCACAGCATCATAATGGTCGTTTCCGCTCACCTGAAGTGGGGCGGTTGCCAGCAGATTATGCGTTAACCGCGTTGAATTTCGGAGTCAGGTACACAGCGCAGCTATCAAGGGATGCCAACTGTGGGTAGTCACTCTCAGGCACTTCGATATTATGCTGTTTACGTAACTCCATCACAATATCGAGAAAGTCCATTGAATCGAGATCCAGCTGGTCACGCAATCGAACATCGGGCTGAACGCTGCTGAGGTCCTCGTCAGGGGCAATCTCGGCAATAATGTCTAGTACAATTTGCTTACACTCGTCTTTTGTCATAATTAGTAAATTTCCTATTGAAGCTCTATCGGCTCATTCGGCAATCTTTTTAATAATCACACTGGAGTTGATGCCCAACATACCAAAAGAGTTATTTAGAATGAGTGAGACATTCTCCAATTCAATTGGTT
>CAYQCG010000436.1:0-2523 GCA_964415925.1 uncultured Puniceicoccaceae bacterium
GATTTTATACCAGGAATTAATACCCACATGCAGCATAAAGAGCATGTCTAAAGGAAACTGAAGAGTTTGAAGAACCGCAGATGACAGATCTTTCTTCATCCGGAAGTAAGGTGAATTAAAACCCAACGGGATAACCTGGCACTCTCTGATCCCCGACAGTCTTAGAAGCTCTTGTCTGGTATGCCCAGAAACACAGACTAAATGTTTCGCCATCTTCAATGAGGAAAGTATCCATCTTTGTTGTTGTCGACCCGTAAACTTTACAGGGTTTAGAGGAACTTCACCTAAACCTGACCTGACAGCCATCATGTCGTGTACGGTCACAATAGTTCTATCAGGTTGCAGATGTTTCAAGTATACCGCGTTTGAATGATCGCAAATATGAAAAACAGTGTCGTCGGAAATTTTCTTGAGACGTTTTTTCAAAAAGTTCGGGAAAAATAAATACTTGTCTAGATATCCAAGCCACTTTCCAGTCAAAGTGCCGGGTCCTGCGCTTCCGAGTATAACTTCTGGTTTCAAAACTTCATAAGTTACCCCTCGTTTATGCAATCCTGACCGCATCATGTCCACAAAACCGAGCATGCTATACTGACAGTCCGGAACATAGTTACCAATTAAAACGACATGCATGCTAACTAGGCTGGTGCAGGGTCCTGCACCATAGCAGATGACTTTTCAGAGCGTTCTTTAATTTTCTCAAGTTGTTTCAAGGCCTTATATTCCCTGTGTCTGAGTAAAATCATGGCGCCTACTGATAGCCACCACCAGATGGCTATTGGTGGTTGAATACCGATTGTGCCATTGATTCCCATCAGTACTACATGTCCAAAGACAAACGCACCGGCAAAAATGTATCGTTCCAGCCTGAGCCCATCGAACAAGCGAAAACATAAAATGATGACATAAATCCGAAATGCCATCCAAATAATGACAAGGTAATATCCTCCCTCAAGCACGGTATTCTGCAGGTCTGTTTCACCCCATAAGATATTCTCACGCACTTCACTGGCATAGGTGCTGATCTTCTGGACACCATTAGACATTGTTCCCAACCCATAACCAAGGGGGTGATCAATATTAATGTCCAACCATCTGAAATAAGCATCGTAAATGCGTTTTTGGACCTCTTCGTCTTCTACAAGAGATTCACTTGAGCCTTGTCTCTCCTCATAGACGACGAATGCATCCGGGTAGACAGCTTGCAGGAGATTCACACCAAGGAAGATAACAACTGTAATTCCAATAAAACTCATGAAGTGCTTGGTGCGAAGCCTGATTAATAGCATCATTCCACCGATGAATAGCATCAATGCCGCCCCCATCACACTGGTCCTGGAACCCGTAATAAACAAGCTCATGATAAACAGTAGAAGTGTGGTTAAGCGGAACAAATTGCGCCAGGGGTCTTTCAAACGCATCCAGGTGAAACTGATAACAATACCGTAGAATGCGGCTAGCAGGTACCAACAGTATTGCGCCACGAATGAGAACGTGGAAGAGACCCGTAATTCGCCTGCTGCTGAAAAACCCCGTAGGTCTTCACCCGTTACAGAGAGGTTGAGCCAGTGAGTCTCAGGCAGTATCTGCTGCAAGAGAGACAGGATCGCAGTAGGATAAATCAGTAACGTTAATAGACGGAAAGGAGCTGTTGGTTGAGTTTGCTGAATAGTGTCGTAAGCCATCGGCACAGCAAAGGCCACGAATGGGAATAAGAGGTATTGTTTGGCCCCGAAAAGGAAGAGGACAGGATCTGCCAAGACCGTCCTGATAAACAATGGAATTAAAGCAAGGCATAAGATGATGTAGGCCGAAAAGAGCTTCTTCACATACCCTCTTTTGGGGAGTTGTAACACCAATACGGCAATGCCCATTACGATAAAATCCTTAAGAAAGATTAACATGCTGGAAACTGAACCTCCAACAAGTTTCCGGACAACACCTTCAAACACTAAAGTAAGAATCAGGCTGAAGAGCAGGATACGTAACAGGCGCTGAAGAGAAAGGGTCATACTGTTTCCTGCAAAACCGGCAGAGCCTTTAATTGGTTAACAAGTTTCCTTCCACTTTGCTTCCAACCTTCTAAAGACTGTGCTGTCTGGAGTGCATGTCCGGACATTGATTCTTTAAGATCACCATCACCTGAAATCAGCTCAAGACGATCCGCTATTGCCTGCGGGTCACGAATGGGGACAATGAATCCTTCCTTTGCGTTCGTAATTAAATCATCTGCACCGGTGTTTTCTGTAACAATTAAGGGCAGTCCATAGGATAGTGCTTCAGCCATGACCAAAGCCAGTCCCTCCTCAATTGCCGCGAGCACAAATACATCAGCATGACTGTATGCATCAGCCAGTGCTTCTGCTTTTAGGATGCCAGTAAACTTGACGCCTTCAGGGATGCTGTAATTTTCCAAACCGCTTAAGGGAGTTCTGTTACCAACTATAACCAGTTCCTTTTTCGGGTGCTTAAACAAGCGAAAGGCCTCCAGCAGGTAATACATACCCTTGCGAACTGATATCT
>CAYQCG010000437.1:0-2518 GCA_964415925.1 uncultured Puniceicoccaceae bacterium
GAGCGAAGTCCTGCGTCTTCACGAAGGCTTGTCACGCAAACAGGCTCTTGAACGTTCTGTCGTTATGTTAAAGGAAGTAGGAATTGCGGATGCCGCCGAACGGATCCATCGCTACCCGCATGAATTTTCCGGCGGTATGCGGCAACGGGTTATGATCGCAATGGCTCTGCTGACTCGTCCGGATGTTCTGATCGCGGATGAGCCGACGACAGCTCTCGATGTTACGGTTCAGGCCCAGATCCTGGAGCTGATCAAACGCGAGCAGCAAAAACTGGACATGGCCGTTATCCTGATCACGCATGATCTGGGTGTCGTGGCAAATGCCTGCGACTCCGTCATGGTCATGTATGCCGGGCGTATCGTTGAAAATGGCACCGTGACCCAGGTATTGGAAAATCCTGCCCATCCCTATACCGTCGCACTTAAGGCATCCTTGCCTTCATTGCATCAAAAGGGTGATCCGCTCTACACCATCGAGGGGCGTCCTCCCGAGTTGACGAAGGAAATTATGGGCTGTCCGTTCGCACCACGATGTGAGTATGCCACTGCCAAGTGCCGTGAAAACCCGGTCTCCCTGAAAATGACCGAAAACCGGCGCATGACTGCCTGTCTGCGCGTCCAGGAAGGGGAGATACCCTTGTGAAGGAAGAACCATTGTTGAAATTGGTTGATTTGCGTATTCACTTTCCGGTTACAAAAGGCACCTTCTTGCCCAGGAAAGCAGGTAGTATCAAGGCTGTCGACGGTGTAACCCTTGATATCAGGAAGGGAGAGACTCTGGGTCTGGTCGGTGAATCCGGTTGCGGTAAATCAACCCTTGCCCGTGGCATCCTGCAACTGATTAACCTCACTTCTGGAGAGGTCATACTGGACAATATGCAACTCGTACGGCTATCAGCGCATGACCTGCGAGAGAGACGCAAGGATTTTCAGCTTATCTCGCAGAATCCCTACGCCTCTCTCAATCCGCGTATGACCATTTACGACACACTTTCCGAGTCCGTCGAACGGCGTCACTCACTGGATAAGCGGAGAAAGACACTGAAAGTCGCGGAATGGATGGAAAGAGTGGGCCTGAATCCCGCCTGGATGCGAAGATATCCCCATGAGTTTTCCGGAGGCCAGCGGCAGCGCATTGCAATTGCCCGTGCTCTGGCAACCGAGCCTAAACTGATCATTGCAGATGAACCGGTTTCAGCTCTGGATGTCAGCATCCAGTCGCAAATCCTTAATCTCCTCAGTAGGCTGCAGACCGAGCTCAGCCTGACCATGGTATTTATTTCGCATGACTTGTCGGTCGTAAAATACCTCGCAGACCGGATTGCAGTGATGTACCTGGGAAAACTCGTAGAACTCGGTTCGGCTTTTGAAATCATGGACAACCCTTTGCACTATTACACAAAATCATTGCTCAGCGCCGTACCCCTGCCGGATCCAGGTTTGGAGAAGGCTCGTGAGCGGATTGTCCTCAAGGGAGAACCACCTTCACCGGCAAATCCACCTCAAGGTTGCGCCTTTGCATACCGCACACCGTTGCCATGCACACTGGAGGAGGCAGCCGTTCCGGGAAATTTCAAAGAAGTCAAAACCGGCCATTGGGTTGAGGTTCATAAGGGAACCATTGATGATCCTGAACTTTACTGAACCCGTTCTGTTGGATTGACTGGATTACTTGGAATACGGGAAACTGATATTACAGAAATGAGTGATAATGCGGCCATCGAGGTTGAAAACCTCTCATTCGCCTACGGAAAACATAACATCCTGGAGTCGGTATCCTTTAGTGTCCAACAACAGGAGACTGTTGCCATAGTTGGTCCTAACGGCGGGGGAAAAACAACTCTCCTGCGCCTCATCCTTGGCCTGTTGCAACCGGATAAAGGTAAAATAACCGTCCTTGGACAGTCGCCCAGAATATCCCGGAAGCGAATTGGTTACATGCCCCAACACCTGGAATATGATCGTCTGTTCCCCATCACTGCTGCTGAGGTTGTCAGGATGGGTCTGATCAATAATAAGAGGGAGCACTCTCCGGAAGAAAAGATTATTGCGTGCCTTGAGGAGGTGGGTCTCGCAAAACATGCCAGTAAATCATTCGCGGAACTTTCAGGAGGCGAGCAACAGCGGGTCTTGATTGCGCGCGCACTCGCCTGTGATCCGGCCATCCTTCTCCTCGATGAACCCACAGCCATGGTCGACCCCGGGGCGGAGGCTCAACTGCTTAAGCACCTCAGCGACCTGCATGAACGGATGACCGTGGTTATTGTTTCGCATGATCTGGGATTTGTGGGACCCCTTGTCGAGACGGTCTTATGCGTCAGCAAGCAAGTTGTTCGTCATCCCATGGCTCAACTCACCGGCAAGGATATTCATGAGCTCTATGGCGAGCCCGTGCAGATGATCCGTCACGACCTGCACGAGTGATGGAATTCTGGGAATCACTTTTCAGTCCGGATTATCCGTTTACCCGGCAAGCTCTGATTCTCGGATTACTGGGAAGTCTGGCTTATGGAGAGGT
>CAYQCG010000438.1:0-2516 GCA_964415925.1 uncultured Puniceicoccaceae bacterium
ATTACCAACGGTTCCCAGCAGGCCCTTTACATCAGTGTCCAGCTCTTCTGCGAACCTGGCGATATTGTTCTTGTCCAACAACCCAGTTACTTCGTCTTCCTCGAAGCCCTCCAGGGCCTCGGCGTCCATGCCCTTTCTATCCCCGTAAACTCCGATGGCCTTCTCGATATTCCGCATTTGGCGTCCAGCATTCAGCACTTGAAAGAGGAAGGTCTCCTCCCTCGCCTGAAGTTGGCCTACCTCATGGGCTACAACGCTAACCCTAGTGCCCGTTGCCTCTCACTTGAGGAAAAACAGCAACTCGGCGCACTCTTCCAGACTCTTGACTGTCCCTTACCCGTCATTGAAGACGCCGCCTACCGCAGCCTCTATTACGCAGACCCATGGCCTGCGCCCAGCCTCCTCAGCCTGCCCGAATGGCAAGACCTCCCCGTCTGCTACACCGAGACCTTCACCAAGCCCTTTGCCACCGGAATCAAGATCGGTTACGCCATCAGCAACCTCCCGGACTGGCTACGCAACCTCCAGCGCACCAAGGCCCATCAGGACTTCGGTTCCGGCAATTTCGACCAGGCCATCCTCGAACACTGCCTGAAAAACAGTATTTATCAGCAGCATGTCGCCAGTGTCCGCCCCCACTACGCCGCCAAGATGCAGCTCCTAACCGACACGCTTTGCAGCGAGGGATTGCCCGATCGCGGCTTCTCCTGGTATACTCCAGCCGGTGGCCTCCTCCTCTGGCTCCACGGGCCTGAGGGCTTCGATTGCAGCATAGAGTCCAATTTCTGCCGCGCCTGCCTCGACAACAAGGTCCTCTATGTCCCCGGTAACCTCTCCTACGCTGTGCCCTTCGACGCCCTTACCGCACATCCCGATCTCGTCCAACTCAACTACGTTCCCACCAACACCCTCCGCCTCGCCATTGGCACTCTCGATAATGATAAATTGATTGAAGCCGTAAGAAGGTTTTGCAGAGTGGTGTTTCAGTGAAATGAGTGGTTTGGAGTTTTTTCTATGGTATACGATACTCGGAAAGCTTCCTGCACAACTTTAACATGTCTCGCAAGAATGGTTTGTTGTGGCTTAAGCAGTCGAGTTAGGTCTGCTCTACGAAAACATCCTATTACTTATACTTTATGGCTCGTTAGTTCGATAGTCTACGGATGGTATCTTTATAGTATTCTTACCCCCCACCGTCGTAACACATTTATCGACATTCCACTCCACGCTCATCATTCCTCTAATTGTCCGTTCATATCCACCGCATCATGCAATACTCGGACGATATTTATTATATCCTCTTCAGAATTTAAGCGGATGTTCACATACCAGTGTTTTCTTGCGCTTTTGGCATAGGACTGGTTACTCAGGAATATATGATAGCTGCGAACTTCACGGCTTAGGTTACAAAGGCTTCCTGCCCCTGAGTCATTCTGAGGTTTCTTTGCGGCACTGTTATTGTTCAACTACTCAGACCCGGCAACCGCCATCGGTAAGGGTCTAAGCAGGATATTCCGGAATTCGATCGGCGCGCCCTCGCTTTGTAGTCCAATATAGCCCGAAGTGATGTCTGCCCCCGACAGGGCATTCTGCAAGACGCCATTCACATAAAACACCAGACTATCCCCATTTACAAAAACATCGAAACGGTTCCACTCACCGGGTTCCTTCTCGGTTGCTTCACCCTTTCTCGCAACCCGGCGTGTGCCTTCTACCGTTGGCTCACTGACAGTCGCTTGCCCCATCAGGATGATGTTGCCCGCCTGGTTCCTCAACAATTGTGCCTCAATACACTTCGGCCAGACATTGTCCGGTTCCTGCACGTGCAGGAACAAGCCGCTGTTGCCGGGATTTTCCGGCCAGCGCCATTCCAGTTGCAGGTGATAATTCGTGTAGCTTTTTTCCGAGCGGATGTACCCGAAGGTCGTTCCTGTGCACACCAGCTTCCCGTCTTGTGCGGACCACACCGTCCGCGGATCCACCGTTTCTTCTCTCAATACCATGACCCATCCGCTGAGATCATAGCCATTGAAAAGATAGTTGGCCTGTGAATATGATTCAGATTGGCTCATGAGCAGCAATACGGCTGCGACTATTCCAGCATTACCAAAACAGGGAGGGATCACTTTCATCGAAGTAGGGTTTAAGGTTTATAGCTGTCGAAATTCTGATACCGAAATTCGAGAGACACAACCTTGAAGATCACGAGTCTTTGACTTCCGCAATAGATTTGGCTGCTTTTCCTTCACTTTGCCCAAAAACTTCCGACTTGCTCCCTCGTCGCCGCTCTGGCATTTTACGCGGCTTTCCCGGCTAAACCGCTGATAATCTTACAGAAACAATGAAGATATGTTGTATCGGAGCGGGCTACGTTGGTGGCCCTACCATGGCTAAAATCGCGCAGAAATGCCCTGATCTCACCATTAATGTGGTCGATCTCAATGCCCAGCGCATCGCCGCATGGAATAATGGGCCCCTTCCCGTCTATGAGCCCGGTCTCGAAGAGGTCGTCAAGG
>CAYQCG010000439.1:0-2506 GCA_964415925.1 uncultured Puniceicoccaceae bacterium
TCATATTGATGACTGCCTTCGGCAGTACACAGTCAGCCATCCAGGCAATGAAATTCGGCGCATATGATTACATCATAAAGCCTTTCGACATTAAAAAGCTTCTCAGTCTTACAAGCACAGCGATTCAAGCTCACAAGGACTTACAAAGGGCTTCTCATTTTACTCCAAAACCAGTGGAAGATGAAGACTTCGCCGAAGGAATGGTGGGAGTTTCAGAGAAAATGCAGGATGTGTTTAAATCTATTGGCCAAGTTGCAGCCAGTGATTTTACCGTCCTGATCACGGGTGAAAGTGGGACTGGCAAGGAGCTCGTTGCCCGCAGTATTGTTAAGCACAGCCACTTGGCAGATAAACCGTATACTGCGGTTAATTGTGCAGCCATACCTGAGAACCTGATAGAAAGTGAACTTTTCGGTCATGAGCGAGGTGCCTTCACCGGAGCCACTCAGCAGCGCAATGGTGTTTTTGAGATGTGTGACGGAGGGACTATTTTCCTCGACGAGATTGGCGATATGTCTCTTTCGACGCAGACTAAAATACTGCGGGCATTACAGGAAGGAGAAATACAACGTGTAGGTGGAAGCGAAATCATCAAGGTCAAGGTCAGGTTGATCGCAGCAACCAACAAGGACCTTGAAGCGATGGTCGAGAAAAAGGATTTTCGTGAGGATTTGTATTATCGCTTGAACGTTATGCGAATCCGCCTTCCCTCATTACGCGAGAGGCGGGAAGATATTACCCAACTGGTTGAGTTCATGATTCAAAAGCTGAAAGAGAGACGGACTGCCAGGGTCAAGCGGGTCTCCGATGACGCGATGGAAGTGCTGAAGGCTTACAATTGGCCCGGGAACGTCCGGGAACTGGAAAATGTTATTCAGCGTGCGTCTGTAATGGCCCAGGGGGAAACCATCCTGCTCAAAGATTTGCCACAGGAAGTCAAGAATCCATCTACCAGCAGAGCAACACGGGCACCATTACCTTCAGAAGATTCAACCGAAGAGGACACGCCCGCCCGTGAATCAATCACAGAAGAGGAAACCAAGGATACCGCTATTCTGGAGGTTAACGGATTAGATACTAAAGAGAGGGAAGAGGCAGCAGACGAGGTCGAGGCATTGTCTGGTGATGCCCTTACGGCGGGAATCACATTGGAAGAAGCTTTCGATTTGTTATTCGATTTATTGAAGAATAAGGAGGGCAGAGCTATATTACATTCGATTGAACTTGAAATGATCAAGCGCGGTTTGAAAGAAACTGGTGGAAACCAAGTCAAGGCATCAGCACTATTGGGTATTACACGAGCGACCTTAAGAAAGCGAATTGATCAACATAAGTTAAGATATTAGGCTACCTGTTTATTGAGTTATTAAATATCATTCTGACTATGGATACACTTACTGCGATTGAAAGTCGTCGTTCGGTTAAGCATTATGACCCGGATCATGTGATGAGCGAAGAGGAAACTCGCCGTTTGCTCTCTCTGGCATTGATGTCACCCACCTCATTTAATATTCAGCACTGGCGTTTCGTGCTGGTTCGCGACCCTGATCTTAGAAAAGAGATCCGCAAAGCAGCCTGGGATCAAGCGCAGGTCACAGACGCCTCCCTTCTCATAGTTATGTGCGCTGATGTCAAAGCCTGGGAAAAGGATCCTGCCCGTTATTGGCGAAACGCTCCTCAAGAGGTTCAGGACTTTCTGGTTCCTGCGATTGGACCATTCCATGAAGGAAATGAACAGCTCCAGCGTGACGAGGCGATCCGGAGTACCGCATTCGCCGGTCAGACTATTATGTTGGCGGCAAAAGCGATGGGCTACGACTCTTGCCCGATGGTCGGCTTTGATGCAGGTATTGTTTCAGGTTTGATCAAGTTGCCAGAGGACCATGCTATATCCTACATGATTGCAGTGGGGAAAGGGATTAAGCCCCCATGGCCCAAAGGCGGCCAACTCGATTATGAAGAGGTGGTAGTAACGGATACTTTTTAGAGCACAGAAGCAATAGCGTTGCACAATCGCTCCATATTATCTTCGGTCATACCGGCAACGTTGATACGACCCGAACCAACAATATAGATCGAATATTTTTCTTTCAGTTCATCGACTTGTTCTTTGCTCAACCCGGAAAAGCTGAACATTCCCCGCTGCTTGCTGATAAAAGAAAAGTCCTGCGTGACACCCTTATCCATTAACGTATCGACAAACAGTTGTCGCATGCCGTTGATCCTGTTTCTCATGGAGAGGAGTTCTGTATGCCATTTTATCTCAAGTTCAGGATTGTTAAGAATGCTGATAACGATACCTGCGCCATGAGCAGGCGGATTCGAATAGTTGGAACGGATTACGCGCTTAACCTGACTTGCCACTTTGGCTGAGGTTGTTGCATCTTCGCTGACAAAAGTTAATGCCCCGACCCGTTCACGATAGAGGCTGAAGTTCTTTGAATACGAGCTGCAAATAATAGCCTCTGGACAATGCTTCAGGATCTCTCTCAAGCCTGCTGCATCC
>CAYQCG010000440.1:0-2485 GCA_964415925.1 uncultured Puniceicoccaceae bacterium
ACGTCGATGACGCGTGCTTTGCGCTCATCTGCTTTCGGTGCGGTGATCGTCAGGATACCGTCTTCCAGCTTGGCCTTGGCCTTGGCGCCATTAATGCCTTCCGGCATTGTTACACTTCGGCTAAAGCTGTAGTAATTTTCGGCATCTTCCTTCTTTTCACCGGACTCTGCACTGACAGTCAGCACAGCATTTTCGAGCGTCAGCTTAAGGTCATTCTTTTTGACTCCAGGAACCTCCATGCGAACATAGACATTATTGTCATCTTCAAAGAGGTCGGCAGATGGTTCAGCGGTGCCACGGCCTCCAAAGAAATCGTCGGCCCAGAAACTACGGAATGCATCGTCAAACCAGCGGCTCAGTTCATTGTTTCGACGCGTAATTGTTGGGTATTCATATCTGATAAGTGTCATGGTATATCCTTTCGTTAAATGGTTTGGCTATAATTATTGCAGGTAGAATGCCACCCGATTAAACTCATAAATATTTATTTAACAATGTTTTACATATATACGTAGATCATCAATTGTGTCATAATGACATATCCATGCGACAATCTTACAGGCAAAGCCATAAAGCGTCACAGTGGCACTACAGCTTCAATTTTACAATAGTCGCACCCCAACTGCTTCTGTCAGTGGAGAGTTGAAACGATAGAACAAGGGGATTTTTCTTCAGTTGGGCATGGACCAGATCGCGCAGTGCACCTGTGCCTTTGCCATGGATGATACGCACATCCATTATCCCTGCGGATCTACATTCCTCCAGGTAATCGACCAATAAAGCCTTCACATCGCCCGGTCTGAAGGTGTGGAGGTCAAGCACCCCATCGATCGGTTGTTGGATCGGCCCCTGCTCTTCTTCGCTAGTCACATTGAATTCGGCAGGATGACCTCTGGCTTTCCGGGCTGTTGGTCAATCAAGACCAGCGGATTATCCTGCAGCAAAGACATCAGCTCATCATCAGTGATTAAAGCGGGTTTAAATGAAGTATCCGTGTAAATCTGAGTGAAATCTGATCGGATTGTCTGCAGTCTTGGCAGATCAACCTGCTGAGGTTGGATCCGCTCTAGCCTATTTCCAGCTATGGACTCAGTTTCAATTTCAATCACTGGATCCGTCCGGAAGAGGAACAGGGCCATAAGGAGCACTGCAGCAATACTTGTTGTTATTGTAAAAATTCGACGATAACGCCGAATAGTTTTTTCCCGCTTGAGATTCAGCAGCAGATCCTGCCAAGCATTATCACGATGAATGTCTGTATGGTCGGGCTCAGGCATCGGTCTCCCTTTCCAATTCTTTTATAAGGTGCTTTTTCAATTTTTTTCTGGCTCTGAAAAGCCGGCTTTCAATTGCCTTTTCCGTACATTGCTTTTCGAGCGCCAACTGTCTGCAGGTCTTATGTTCAAAGTAGTGTGCGCTGAGGATTAAGCGGTCATTTTCACCAAGTTGCCTGAGGCACAACTGCAAAGTGCTGAGTAAAGAAGTATAGTTCACACTGCACCTTTCAGGGGGTGGTAATTCTGATGCATAACGTTTCAGAAGGGCCTGATATCGATGCTCTGAACGCAGCGTGTCCAGTGCGGCACTGCGGGCCAGTGACCTTAGCCAGTTCCAAAAATCAGCCTCACTGCGGAAGGGCTTGATATACTTGACGGTTCGCCGAAAGGTTTGCTGGACAGCATCCCGCGCACTGTCTTCATCTCCCCTGAAATAACCCAGATGATAGCGAAACAGTCGGTCATGGTATTGTTCAAAAAATTCGCGCCAGGCCGTTTCTTCGAGAATCTTTAACCTTTGGGTTAATTCGAAGATAGCCCGCCCTTTCTCTTCGGAGGAGGACGGGATAACGCCAACACCAGAAAACTGGGCGCTCACAAGACTCACAATTTAATGAATTAATTGTCTTCTCTGCTTTCTTCAAGCTCTCGCTGCCGTTGCTCAAACTGTCTGGCCCATTCCTCCATGCGGCGTCCATATTCTTCCATTCTTCTGCTAAACTCCTCCATTTGCCGTTCAAAGTCAGGTGACATTGGATTGAAATTATTTGCCAGAGGTTCGGGCATGGGAGCGGATATGTTGGAACGTAAGCCGGGAATGGCCACCTTTCCATCCCCTACCCCGAACCAGTTCATGATCCCCCGACCAAGACGATCCTCAATCTTGAGGAAGCTGTTCAGCACCTCCTGCATGAGCCCGAGGGTTTCGGGGTTGCCGCGGACAATCAGCAACTGGGTTTGCTCATGATACTTCATCTCGGCCTCCTCGTTGATATCCGCCATATCAAGAGCTGCCTGCATCGCCGTAATTACATCCTCCACCTGGATATCCTCGTAATCCTTGAAGATTTCACCGAGGTGGAAGAGCTTCACGGCATCACGATGGTAATCATCCTTACCCATAGTGTAGTTACCAATTAATTGCAGTCTCCATATTGAGCCGGGACTGTTCGGATTGTTCGAAACCCAGGCGCTACTGAGTCTGTGGC
>CAYQCG010000441.1:0-2484 GCA_964415925.1 uncultured Puniceicoccaceae bacterium
TGATACAGATCATCATAGTAGTCCTTGCGGATGACATTGCCGTATTTTATCTGGGCGGGGAGTTCGTCGTTCAGGGCGTGCTCCAAAAGCAGCCTGAGATCGGTATAATCCCTGACGTGATCCAGGTAAGCGTCTATATGCGGGTCATCGAAAGCTTCAAGGGCCTGGACGATAAGGGGCAGTTGCTGGAGGGTATCGCGTAATCCAGCGGGTTCTCGTGGATGGCGGAGGCGGTTCTGCAGGCGGCCAAGGATACGGGGCAGATCGCGCACGTGTTTGAGATAGTCACGCAGTTCGCCAGTGTAGCCGGGTGCTTCGAGAAAGGCGCCGACGCAGTCCTGTCGACGTTGCAGTTCCGTTAAGTCGCGGCTGGGGGCGGCCAGGTAGCGTTGCAGGAGCCGTGCGCCGGGGGCAGTGACGGTCGCATCCATGGCTTCGATCAGGGTTCCGTCAGTTCCACCTGTGCTGTTGCGGAAGATCTCGAGGTTACGGAGGGTGGCTGGATCGAGAAGGAGGCTGGAATGGCTGCGGTAGAGGTTGAGGCGGCGGAGGTTTTCCGGCTGGGCGCAGAGGCTTTCGGTGGCATAGGTGACGAGGGCTCCCGCGCAGCCTAGCGCGGCATGGTCGTTGGGAATTCCGAAGCCTTCGAGGTTGAGCACACCGAGGGTTTCCATGACAGTACGGGCACCGTCACCGACATCGAAGTGGTAACCCGGCAACCGATTAACGGCGCGATCTGCAGTTATGAGGCCAACGGCTTTGCTCCATGGCTGGAGAATGTCGTCACCGGCCCAGAGCGTTTCAGCGTCTTCGGGCAGGAGGACCTCTGAAGCATCAAGGGCGGAGAGGACGGGGAGAAGGTTGTCAGGCATTGTTTCTGAGGCAATCTGGAAGTCCCCGGTGGTGAGATCGAGCCAACTGGCGAGGAGTTGTGGCGGTTGTTTCTTGCTGGCCTGCAAGGCATTGAGGGCGAGCAGGTACTGCCCACGACTGGCGTCGATCTGGTGGTCCTCCAGCCGTGTGCCGGGGGTGAGAATACGGGTGAGGGCACGTTTGACGATCTGGCCCGGTTTGGGTGTTTCCATCTGGTCACAGATGGCAACCTTGCGACCCTGGGCGAGGAGCTTCTGGATATAGGTGTCGGCCGCATGGTAGGGGATGCCCGCCATGGGCTGGCCGTTACGGTGGGTGAGGGTGATACCCAACAACTTGGAGCCGCGGTAGGCATCGCTCTCGAACAGCTCGTAAAAATCACCCAGGCGGAAGAGGAGCAGCGTATCCTTGTCCAGCCCTCGCCGGATTTCCAGGTACTGCTGCATCATGGGGGTGGTCTTCTTGCCGCTCTGCTTCGCCATTAGTGGAAGCAGATAGTGACAAAAACATGAGTTGCGGTGTCAACTGTGCTATGATTCTTCGTCACATTAACATGGAAAACAGTCTAGCCAGCAAACACTTCGGCACAGTCGGAAAGCCACCATTTGTGATCCTGCACGGAATGCTGGGGTCGTCGCGGAACTGGGGCGCAATCGGGAAGGCGCTGTCAGATGTCTGGGACGTCTACGCGCTGGACTTGCGCAACCATGGGGACAGCCCCTGGGCGGACGAGATGAGTTACAGCAGCATGGGAGATGATGTGAGGCGCTGGATAGACGAGCGGGGTTTCAGCAGCGTATGCCTGCTGGGGCATAGCCTGGGGGGCAAGGTTGCCATGAAGCTGGCCACAGACACACCGGAGTATGTGCAGAGCCTGGTGGTGGTGGATATTTCGCTGCGCCGGGCGAAGCCGCGCTGGGACCGTGAACTGACCGTATTGCGAAACTTGCCGTTGGCGACGATGGAGTCACGGAAGGAGGCGGAGTCTATCCTGGAGGAAGAGAAAATCGGGGACTGGGCATTCCGCAAGTTCCTCCTCACCAATCTGGAACGGATTGAGGAAGGGGGATTTCGTTGCAAGGCCAACCTGCCGGTGATCCATGCCAATTTAACCCGTATTTTCGAGCCACCGCTGGAAGATGACGACCGATTTACCGGACCCACGCTGGTAATTCGAGGGGATGAGTCAAAATTCCTTGCGGAGGAAGACAAGCTGCTCTACGAGAGGCATTTCAGTGAGTTACGTTGGGAAACCGTTAGGGGAGCGGGACATAATGTCCATGCGGAACAACCGGAACAGTTCTTGAAAATTTTGCACAATTTCGGGGAATACCTGTCATTTTGAGGAACTCGAATGTTAAAGCACTAGTATATACAGTCATGACCACAAATAACGCACACGATAACTTTGTACCATTGATATCCTTTTACAAGTGCAGCAGTGATCCGTTGCGCTTGCGGATTATTAATCTACTTATCAGCGGTCCTCTTTGTGTCAGCCACATTCAGGAGTTGCTGGACCAGCCACAGGTGAAAATTTCAAAGCATCTGGCCTACCTGAAGAAGAATCAGATGGTCACGACGCAAATGCTGTCGAACTGGGTGGTCTAC
>CAYQCG010000442.1:0-2484 GCA_964415925.1 uncultured Puniceicoccaceae bacterium
AATCCCCTGATGACCGCCATAGCGGATAATCCCGGCACCCCCATCCTCGGCATTGATGTATGGGAACATGCCTATTATCTCAATTACCAGAATCGTCGCGGAGACTACATCAGCGCATTCCAGAAAGTCATCAACTGGCCCGAAGTCAGCCGCCGATACAGGGCTGCAATTAGTTAAGTCATCCTATAATAACAATTATTTGTTTTCCTTGCTAATGCATAGGACTACTGACGATTGTTATCATACATTAAACTCCGTAAGTTCGTTAGAATAGCAATTTCAGGCATTACTGTTATTAACTAGGGCTATAAATGAAGATAATACAAAGTTAATATATATTTTTATGTTGATTAGTCTACACTCATAAATGTCAATCTCCCCTCCATCTATCGAATTCTCTACTTCGTGAATGAATGGATACCCGAACCACATAGATATTGATATTTTATAATATACTTAATACATATGCCTAGGCCTACTAAATTACTAGTAATGTTTCACTTATATTCTAAATGTTTTTATAACAATACAGTTACATTATTATATTGACCATGCTTTCTGCCAAGCTTCTCAGTTCACTAGGCATAATAGTCATATTTCTGATTACCAGTCTGGCTTACTATGTTGATGAAACCGTTTGGTATATCTTTCCCAAACTACTGGCTTTCCAGACACTGACTAGCTTCTTTTCAATAGGACTTATTGCTTTCTTACTGAAGAAGAAAATCGACCTTTGCATCCCTGTTACTCCCATCGTGGTTACGCTTTTAGGATTTATTGCGGTTTCCACCTTATCCTTGATTTGGTCACACTCTTATTACTATACTCATGAGTATGTAATTCACTGGATTTTTTGCGGACTGCTATTTACACTCATTATCTCTGCGAAAGAATACTTTGATATAGAATTTATCCTAAAAGGATTTCTATTTGTTTTGCTTGTTATCTGCTTTATTGGATTAGTTGACTTCTATTTTCCCATAAAACTTCTTTCAACAGAAACAACACCAAAGGCAACGCTTGGTAATAAAAATCTTGCCGCTGAATTTATCATCGGTCTTGTGTTTCCCTCCTTCTATTTTTTGCTCAAAGCGAAACGAAACATTACTCTAGCATACTACTCAATCGTAATCATTCTTAGTCTATCTTTCCTATTCCATACTTTAGCACGTGGAGCATGGCTTGGTGCAATGTTTGGAGTAGCGTTGTTTGCGATTGTGTTATACCGTAAGTCTGGTTTCAGCTCTTTTGGTGTGGGCAGACCCCTCTTTATCGCGCTGATAATACAATCGGTTTCCATAATCATTATTACAGGAATTACCAAAGATGGCTTTTCATTCGATCATTACACCAGAGGTATTGGCAAGGCATCCGCTATCATCCCTTCATCAGAAACTATACAAATCATTAATAAAGAGGATAACTACTCAAAAAATGATAGTGGAACAGTAGATGTTAGCGTTCTCGCTCGTATCCGATACTGGCAGAACACAATACCAATGATTCTCGAACACCCATTATTAGGCATCGGTAGAGGAAATTGGAAAAGTATATTTCCAAAATATGCTAAAAGTGTTAGAGAAACTTCTCATTTGGGTATCAATAAAGGATTAACTCATACTCACAATGACTATTTACAAACATTTGCTGAACTAGGTATCTTTGGTTTCGTCTTACTGATTGCTTTGATCTTCTTTGTGTCTCGTTCCTTCTTTACAATAATAAATTCAGAAAAGACAAACCAAACAAAAATTCTGGCTACAGGGATATTCGCTTCATTACTTTCACTTTCAGTAAATGCTTTTTTTAACTTCCCCTTGCAGGTTCCATTACCTCCAGTGATTATTAGTGTCTTTGTCGCTTTCCTTGTTATACTCTCAAGTGATTTGCAAGGGAGAATAACAAAATATTTAAAGCTTAAGAGTCAGCCAACTATTGCTTTATTAGTATGTGTTTTGGCGTTAGGTCTCTTAAATTCTTACCTTAAATACAACCAGGCCCTCGCCGCCTATTATTATGATAAGGCTGCGTACGGTTCAAAGACTAACTCCGAAGCCATAACCTATGCATTGAAAAGCCTTGATTATTATTCTGACAATATACAGTCAAATCACCTCTTGGGGAACATCATGCTCCAGCAAAAAAATCCAAAAGCCATCGAATATTTCCAAAAAAGACTAGAAGTTGAACCCTATTACGCTAGTCTGCACTTTAATCTAGGACTTTATTTTCGCGATAAGGGTGATTTAGACTCTGCAATTGAGAATTTTGAAATCGCTCATTTCACTGCTGTAAATGATTTTACTTTAAACAACATTCTTGCTGTCTTGCACGACTCAAAAGGCAACCACGAGAAGGCTCATTATTACTATAAGAAGCTTATACCTCTACAGCCAGACGATTTAGCTTGGCTTGCAGCCACTTTAGACAATCTTGATCAGATCTCGGATAAATCCATACGACTTACTTATTTGGAAGAATTAC
>CAYQCG010000443.1:0-2482 GCA_964415925.1 uncultured Puniceicoccaceae bacterium
AACGATAACCGCAAGGATAGCACCTCCCTGAATGATAATAATGTAGGCATCGGCGGCTCTTTTCAGGGTAAAAGGATTGCCGTTACCATCGATGATAATTTTACCGTCACCCTTCAAGAGTGGTTCTTCGGCGTCCAGTTCGAGTAGAGCATTGCTGAGGATCAAGTGTCCGGTAGAGGAGATAGGCAAATATTCAGTAATGCCCTCAACCAGCCCGAGGATTAAAGCATCGAGATAAGAGATATGGGGATCCTCCCCTGAATTTCCACCGGGAACAGGTTGAGCCCACAAAACGCTGGCCAGGATTGCGAGAAAGAAGAAAAGCCGGAATCTACGAGCGACGTTACTCAAAGCGAAAACAGGTAAGCCTTTGCCCCAGTCGGTAGCGAGCCTTTTTTGCTTGAGACAATCTTACCAGCCATCAGCTTAGAGCTATGGTTTCGGTTGCCCTGCCAGAACTGACGGAACGGTTAACGTCAGGCAAACACCTGCTCAGCGAGGAGGCAGAATCAGCTGCCCGGATTCTGGTAGATCGTGAAGTGAAAGCAGAAGAAAAGGCGAATTTTCTAAGGGCTTTTTCGAAGAAAGGTGAAACGATCGGGGAAGTCACTGCGTTTGCACGCGTGTTCCGCAGTTTGTCACGTGATCCAGAAGTAGCAGAGATTGCCGAAGTCGGTATTGATGTAGTGGGTACGGGGGGCAGCGGTTCCGGAGGTTTCAATATTTCATCTTGTAGCGCGATGATTGTCGCAGCAGCGGGAATCCCGGTACTCAAGCATGGGAATCGTGCGATTACTTCAAGCAGCGGGGCTGCTGACTTCCTGGGTACACTGGGAGTGCCATTGAATCCATCGCCAGAAATCATAAAGAAGAGCCTCAAGGAGCTGAATTTCTGTTTTTTCTTTGCTCCGGAGTATCATCCGGCGTTCAAGGAAATCATGCCCATTCGCAAAGCCCTGGCAGAGGAAGGCCAACGGACGATATTCAACATACTTGGGCCATTGATTAATCCAGCGCAACCGGTCTATCAACTGCTGGGAGTTTTCTCTGCGCACTGGGTGGGTCTACTGGCAACGAGTATGCATGAACTTGGCCTCAAACGAGGCGTGGCGGTGCACGGAATCCTTGGTTATGGAAGGGGTATGGATGAGTTGATTACGGCCGGTGACAACAAGGTAGCGGGATTTGGACAATTCAAGAATCTGAGTACTATCTGGCAACCGGACGAACTGGGTTTTCAGCCATGCCCGGAAAGTGAATTGCTGGGCGCTAGTGCGGTGGAGAACGTAGCGGAGTTGAAGCGGATAATGTGCGGAAAAGGACGTAATGGTCTTGTGGATACGATAGTGCTGAACAGTGGAGTGGCCTTGTGGATTGCCGGGGGATCGCCGGACGTCAAGGATGGTATGCTGCAGGCCAGAGATATCATTCTGGGAGGACGATTGGCGGAATGGCTTGAAAAGATGCAGGCGTTCTACCGGATGTATTCCGGGGATTCATGAGTATCGACCGCCAGTATTTCGGGACTGACGGTATACGCGGCCCTGTGGACGGTCCTTTATTGAATGATGCGTTCCTCTCGCGTCTGGGCCGGGCTACAGGCAAATGGCTGAAACGTGAGTCAGCCGATGGTGCGGTGGTAATCGGGCGTGACACCCGCTCCTCCGGAGAGCGATTCACTCAAATCCTGGGGAACGGCCTGGGCGTGCACGGATATACCGTGCTGGATGCAGGTGTAGTGCCAACCCCTGCAGTAGCCCTGGCTACAGCTGCAACGGATGCAGTTTTGGGAATAATGGTCTCAGCCTCACATAATCCTGCCGGTGACAACGGAATCAAGTATTTCGACAGGGATGGATACAAGCTCAACGACAGGAAAGAGGCAGAGCTGGAGGAATTGATTGATGAAAAAGGGGACACAGTACCTGAACAGCGGGAGATTGAGAGCATAGATGCGCATGGTATTTATCTGAAACGAGCACTCGGGGTATTGCCTGCCAATTCCTTAAAAGGGTGGAAGGTTGTATTGGATACGGCTAACGGGGCGACCTTCCAAACGAGTCCCAAAGTTCTTCAAGCCTATGGTGCGGAGATTTATCATCTGGGCGCTGAGCCGGATGGTGAGAACATCAATCTGGGTTGCGGGAGTGAGCATCCGGAACACTTGTCGGAAACGGTATTGAAACAGGGTGCAGACCTTGGTATTGCGCATGATGGAGATGGAGACCGGCTGGTGCTTTGTGATGAGAATGGGCAAACCGTGAACGGAGATGCGCTATTGGCAATGATCGGGTTACAGCATCTAAAGGAAGGACGGCTGAAGGGGAAAACACTGGTTGCCACAATAATGAGCAATCTGGGTCTGGACGAAGCAATAGAAGCGGCCGGCGGCAAGGTGCTGAGAACCAATGTTGGCGACCGTTATGTAGTGGAAGCGATGCAAAGCGGCGGCTTCTGTTTGGGAGGGGAATCGAGTGGCCAT
>CAYQCG010000444.1:0-2478 GCA_964415925.1 uncultured Puniceicoccaceae bacterium
ACCCCGTTTCGATACAGTCGGCTGGTTTACTTCAAATTCCAGCGATCTAATTAAAAGTATTGAAATGATCCTGTGTCCTGAAATCACTGATACAGAACCGAAGTTTCTGAATCTCATTCCATCGATGGAACAATGGGTTGAGCCTGCTTATTTGGATGTCTACATGAAAAAAATAAATGAGCTAGCCACCGAAACTGACTCCCATAGGGCTGAGATTTTCATTTCATTGGTTAAGGAGGGAGCTCGGAACTACAGTGTAGTGCAAAGCAAGGACGCTTATGAAGTGCACAAGGAATGGTTGGATGAGTATAGACACCAATACGATTCTACCGTGTGGCAAAGGATTGACCGTGGCCGCCATTGGGATCTTGAGACGATAGAAATGGCGGAGAAGGCCCTGGCAGACATGGATTCCTTCTTCGCAAAATGCTTTGAGGAATATGACTCCGTTATTCTTCCGGCAACTCCCCATGGTTCCTTGAAAGCATCCGAATTGAATGATGCTGTGCGTAGTCGTCTGCTTACAGTCACATCTCCTGTGAGCATCACTGGTTTACCCGCTCTGACAATACCTGTCCCTGCTCCCGATGGTCTGACTGGGGGGCTGCAGGTTATCTTTCCCCGTCATCGCTGGGATATTGCAAAGAAAAGTCTCCAGCTCTTTGCCTAAATGAAAATAGACTCTGGTAAATACCCGGATACTGTAGTGACAGGCACATTGACCATCTGGCTCAGCTTTAAATCCAATACAACACTACAGAGGACATAGGCTTGTTCCGGGCTCAGACGAAGCCTTTGAGTCAGGTAGTCTATTGCCCGCCGGACCACATTCTGGGCTGCAACACGAATATCCTCGTTTGACTCAATGAAGACATGCCATTGGCTTTCGTTGCTCTCCTTGCTATGCAAAGGCGTGCCTACTAAAAGTTGTGGACCTTTCAGAGACCCTCGTTTTTCCAACTCAAAACGCACCGTTACAGACATAGGCGCTTCCATGCCATTGATGGATACCTCTCCGTCTCCTTGCGTGGCATGGGCATCTCCCGCACAAAAACCCGCACCCGGAACGGCTACCGGCAACATTAGCCTGGATCCAGCACAGAGATGCTTCACGTCCATGTTGCCGCCGAATTGCCCCGGAGGGCGTGTTCTGAATTCTCCCGATTCGCTGCGCTGCACTCCCATGATTCCGCAAAATGGTCTGAGAGGCAAGCGAACCCCCGGCATCGAATCCGTATATTCCGCCTCCAGTTTCCAATGATGCAGGTAATCCTTTTCAAAGTCTTCGTTGAGTAAACCCATTCCTGGAATGATACTTGTCCACGCCCATCCTTCATGTTCGTAGTCTAATATATCGATAATCAGAGTGTCTCCCTCCTCAGCCCTTTCAATCGCAATTGGCCCGGTCAGTGAATGAATCCGCGTTTTATCGATTTTCGCAAATTCCTCTGCTGTCATCCCCGGCATGACTTGTCCATCGCTTGCGTCACGCATTCTGATTCGCACGGTATCGCCCGGTTGGACGGTTAGTTTTGGTGGATAGTCACGGTTCCAGCGGTTTACCGTTTCAGTTCGGTCTATAAAATGTTCCATCGATCAGATCTAGACGGCATACCGCTTTTCTGCCCATTGGCAAAGAGATTCCAGTTTACTCGCGAGAGCTTCAGAGGCGCCTTCCAACATTTCTTTGCCTTTTACAGCAGTTGCCTGAGTCGCATCACCCATGATGCCGCTCTTCGACAAATCCTGTGTGACCCAGGAAAAGATGGCAGGTGCATTTTCGGGCCTCAGTTCCCCAGAGTCTTCAATGCTCGCTGGAAATTCGCAATCCGCACTCTCCGGTTTGCAGAGTTCAGGCAGTGCCGCATACATCCAAGAGCTTTCCGCCTCTCCCGCGTGAAAACCGTAAGTGGACTCCTGGTCCGACATGCCCCAGTCATACTCAAATCCGAGCATACCCGTTGTCATGTCCATTTCATCCTGTATTTCGCGTAATGTATAACGGATTACAGCTGTATTGCCCCCATGTGTATTCAGGACCGCCAGCGTTTTGAAGCCAAAGTCCTTCTGTTGGACGGCAACGGCCCGTAGCTGACGGCGTAGTGTCTTGCGGCTGATAATTAATGTACCCGGAAAACCAGTATGCTCATTGCTTTTTCCAACGGTGATAGGCGGAGATACATAAACCTTTGCGGACTTTGCCAGTTTCGGTAAAGTATAATTCAGCCATACTTGCCCCATCATCGCATCCACGCCAACCGGTAAATGCGGCCCATGCTGTTCAATGGCACCTGTTGGAACAATCACTATGGACTGTTCCTTGCCGGGAAGTGCCTTGATCTGATCTAGGGTAAAGGCAGGTAAGTATCGGTCACGGTATACTGGATACATTACAATCCCCTTTTTACTCTAACTGCTCCGTCATCGGGTAATGGTTCCCGTTCCGCGATTTCCATAAGAAGCCCTAGTAAATGCGCA
>CAYQCG010000445.1:0-2476 GCA_964415925.1 uncultured Puniceicoccaceae bacterium
ACAACTGTTTAGAGTCATTAATTTGTTCAAGATATGTTAGTTAATGCATGGGAACATGCTCTGATGGCACTTCAAAACTTTCTCCAACGGGGTGGGAAGGCTGATGTAGTGCTCGAAAAGAGCTTACATGGCCTGGATGGTGAAACCCGTGCACGGGCTCATGCCCTCTACTTTGGCTGTGTCCGACATTATGGGAGGATTTCTTCATTGGTAGCGGCATTCAGCAAGCATTCCCCCAGGGGATTGACGGCTGCTATCCTGTATTTGGGTCTGGCAGAATGCCTGATGAGTCCACCGGAAAAATTGCCTGCGGTTATCGATTTTACAGTCGAGCAGGCTAAAAAGCTGGTCTCTCCGGCAGAGGTAAAGTTCATCAATGCCTTGCTGCGCCGTGCATCCGAGCAGCTTTCGTTTCAGCCTGTCCCGGACAACCTTTCTGATATCGCTGCGTATTACAGTCATCCGGAATGGCTTGTCGAAAGATGGTGGAATGAGTGGGGGAAGAACGAATCGATCAAACTTCTGGAATGGAACCAGGATGTGCCCTCAAATTACATCCGTCTGGAGCGCGGTAACAAGGTTCCGGATGAATTTCGACCAACTCAATGGCAGTATTTTTATGAATTCACCGGTAGCAGAATAGATTCACTTCACAGTCTGCTGGAAACGGCTTGTGCCTATATACAGGATCCTTCGACCCGACTGAGTGTTGAGAAACTGAAACCCGAATCCGGAGAGTCCGTCCTTGATCTCTGTGCGTCTCCCGGAGGGAAAGCACGACAGATTGCTGGCCGTATGTCAGATTCCGGCAGCTTACTTGCCTGTCTGGAACTGCCTGGGAAGCGAATCAAACGATTGGAAGAGAATCTGAAGCCCGTGAAACATATAAACTGGAAGATCATCGAAAAGGACCTGCGTAAATTATCTTCTGAAGATTTTACCTGTCAGGGGCTTCCGGCTGTTTATGATGCGATCCTTCTGGATGCGCCTTGTTCGAATACAGGTGTGATACAAAGGAGACCTGATGTAAAGCTGCGGCTAAAACCCGAAACACCGGCAGAAATGGCGCGACTCCAGTTGGATCTCCTTCAACATGCGGCCGGATTTCTGAAAGAGGGAGGTAGGCTTGTTTACAGCACTTGCAGTATTGAGCCTGAGGAGAATGAGGGTGTAATCGATGACTTCCTGCAAAACACAAGCGGTTTCGAGCTTGAGTCCGGACAACGCTACCTCCCCACTCAATACGGTCATGACGGGGCAGGTGTCTTCTTGTTGAAGAAAACCTAACGAAATCTCATCGGTACCCTGACGGTTGAGTAACCTGGGGCATTGACATAGAGGTACCCATTTCCAGGGCTGCCGCCTTCGAGGGGCACACTGACTTGGCGCTCACCTCCGGAAATATAAACTTCGGGCATGATGACACTCTGAGGAATGTTGGTCGTGATCCGGACGTCGATGCCCGAGGGAGGTGCAGGGTTGTTCAAACGGAAGATCATGAGTTCACGATCACCTGAGTTGATGTCGACTTCGGATGGAAGGACAGAAAATTGGGCCTGGTCGATGAGGAATTCACCGGCGTCTATATCTCCCTGTCCGGTCCTTAGGGCGACCGGATAGCTTTCACCACCGGGCAGACTGGGAACGGTGAAGGTGAGGGAATAGGGAGAGATGAAATTCGTGTCCACTTCCTGGCCGTTCATGACAATGGTGTCGAATTCACTGAAACCACGACCGACAACTGCGATTTCAGCGCCGACGGGTCCACGGGCGCTCTCCAACTGAATAACATAGCGGTTGACCAGGCGTGACTGGTGGGGCTGGTTGCCTTCGGTGAAATCGGTGCTGTAATGGACAGCGTGTTTGACCGTGGCGGCCTGCTTGTAGTCATACTCGAAGACGAAGTAATACCGAAGTTCGTTTACACTTTGGGGTGCCTTGTAATCGTATTCGTAGAAATTCTTACCGAGGTCACTTTGCTCCATGTCGAATTCTTCACCATTGACGACCACTTTCATGGATAGCGTGCCCTCAAGCATGTAGGGTTCTTTGTCATCAACTTCGACAACAAAGGTATAGATTCCAGAAGGATTTGCTGGAATGCGTTCTGGGGTGCGGTTTTTAAGGGCGACTTGACAGCCGGTAAATACCAGTAACAAGCCAAGTGCGCTGACAAAGGTCAGAGTTGATTTCACTTTCATAATCGCTGCTCGGTGTATAACTTAGAACTACTGAGCTTGTTTCTGCAATTAAAAATCCTGCACTGATACAGATACAAAATTTACCTGAATATGTCCACCGGCGTTTATCTGCATGTACCATTCTGTGCCTCGACATGTGATTTTTGCGCCTTTTATCAGGAAGTCCCGAAAAAAGCGGATATTAATCGTTTTATGGAAGGGATTGAAAAAGAGACTTCAGGGTTAGAATTTCCGGACGGACCTGTAACGGTTTTCTGGGGTGGGGGAACCCCGGG
>CAYQCG010000446.1:0-1267 GCA_964415925.1 uncultured Puniceicoccaceae bacterium
GAAACTAGCCGATTCGCGGAAAGAGTCGTTTGTATCGCCGCTTTTTCTCGCCGCATCGATCGTTGGCAATCTAGGCGGAAGCACTGGCGTAGTAGTAGACAAGGTATCCGACGAATCCAATGCACAGGGGGACACCGTAGGGCAGTCGATGCCATCGTGGTCGGCGACTGTTGGCTTTTTCCGCGACCTCTGTGATTCCAGAAGATGTGGAGAAGTCTGTGAAGATTTCGCGCACGTGCTCGGCGTTGTCCTTGTACCTTCCTCGAAGGATGATCATGGCACCGGCAATAATTCCGCCGACAATAGCTCCTGCGCAAAAGGCATAGACAATGATCCACATGCCGTTGGGGTAAGTCTCGCCCCCAAAGCCGTAGAAGGCACCGATCCAAGAGCCAAAGCCCATTGTCATCTTCACATCTCCCGCGCCCATGCCACCAATAGCGTAGAGCGGCAACAACAGAGACATGGCCAAGAAAGTACCGGCGAGTGAGGAGACAATGCCACCGTGACCGCCGTAGATAGATG
Source organism: uncultured Puniceicoccaceae bacterium (assembly GCA_964415925.1). GTDB lineage: Bacteria > Verrucomicrobiota > Verrucomicrobiia > Opitutales > Oceanipulchritudinaceae > CAYQCG01. Next base: position 526 of record CAYQCG010000446.1, read on the forward strand.
TGGTCAAACCGATTGTGTTGAGAAGGCCGAGAACCCAGCCACTGATAATCAACGGAAATGTCAAATTGTTCGGAACTTTAAATTTCCACCAATCAATAATGGCGGCTGCAATCATACCAGCGCAAATGGCAACAACGGGCCAATTTTCAATCGTCCAGTTCATGGGGAAGTATCCTTTCAGAGTCCTGTTCGGTTTTCGAGTGTTTCAGGGGAGGAAAATCAAAAAGTCTCTGCATACCAAGAACCGCGAATCCTTTGAAAAAGGGTCCACGGTTCTATGTCGTTCCAAGCATTGAGCACTAGCCAAGAGGGCTTTTTGCCGTTAGAGAGCTAAGCGACCTTCGATCATGGTGCAGCAGCAGGAGTACCAGCGTCGATGGCGGCCGAAGACTCGAAGAACTTGCCTGAAGCAGAAGTTCCCAGCTGTGTGACGGCGGTGATGCACACGACAATGATTAGAGCGAGCATGACAGCGTACTCAACAGCCGTTGGGCCGTCTTCACGCTTCAAGAAGGTCTTGATGTTGTTGAAGAAGTTGGTCATCAGTTTGGTTCCTTAGAGTTTGTTCTGGTGAAAACGATTCCATATTCGATACTGCGACAATTCTGCAAAATTCAAGAGTGCGACATTTCCGCACTTCATGCGGCAAAAAGCCAGCAGGGCTTTTTGCCGTTAGAGAGCTAAGCAACCTTCGATCATGGTGCAGCAGCAGGAGTACCAGCGTCGATGGCGGCCGAAGACT
>CAYQCG010000446.1:1367-2472 GCA_964415925.1 uncultured Puniceicoccaceae bacterium
CGACAATGATTAGAGCGAGCATGACAGCGTACTCAACAGCCGTTGGGCCGTCTTCCGCTCGAAGGAAACGTTGAAACCATCTACGAATCGACATCATGGATATGACTCCTAACTAACAGTCAAAATGCAACTTACCCGTGGAGGAGCCTTGCCTTGGCAACCCCTGATGCCCCACCAGTTGTTGTTCTCTGATTTCCTGCAAAGAATGGATGTTCGTCGGGTGTGCGTGGTCGTGCGACTTGCCTGCGAAAAACTTTCGTTTTCCTTGGACCCGGTCATCATCCCTTCGGTAGCTTGGCGACCCTTTGGTTCTGGAAGAATCTAAGGATGGAAGGATGAATATAACTTTTTCGAGAGTTATCGTTCATTCTTGCACCCTCATTCCTCAGATGTTTCCAGGAGGGCCCATAGCTTTGCGTCCTCATCTTTCGACAAGTTTGCCTTTTCGAGGAAGAAGAGGTATGGCGTAAGCAGTATTCCGTTAAGCGGCATAGAGTAATGATTACTGTGATTGCCGCGTGCATCCTCGATCCCCTTGACGACAAAAAAGTACGTCGAAAGGACACTTGAGTCAAATACGCCAGGAAAAAATTCATGATTTTGAGAGAACCGGTAAATCTGGTAACTCCGGAACCGAAGTATCGAAATCGCTTTCTGGCCCGCTATCACCTCTCCCAGGTCTGGTCGCCGGATCAATCGGATCGTGCCGATTAGAGGAATTGTTTTCTTCAGGCACTGACTGCGAGCCACTTCCGCGGCCCATCAGAACCCATCTGCCTTGACAACCCATTTTGCGCAAATTACCGTTTATGTTTGACGAACGGACCTTGCAAACGGAAGGCAGAAGGTAGAAGGCTTCCCAAAGAAATCAGCCTCCCTTGATCTTCCTCGCTCTGCCTTCATCCTTCATCCTTCTCTTGGAGGTTTTCACAATGATCGCGGCCTTGTTGTTGCTCTCGTCCATGGGTACAGGGACACATGGTGGGGTTCACGTCCCGCAACCCTATGTTGTTTACGGTTATCATGTTGTGGATCACAGTTGCTACGGCTGCAGTGGGTGCTATGGGTGCTATGGCTGTTATGGATGCGGTGGGTGTTACGGAGT
>CAYQCG010000447.1:0-2465 GCA_964415925.1 uncultured Puniceicoccaceae bacterium
TACCCGTTGCGCCTATACAGTTGTGCCTAAAGATCTGAAGGCCATGGACAGATCAGGTAAAGCGCACAGTGTGCATGCCCTCTACAGCCGTCGATACTTCACCAAGTTTAACGGGGTGTCCTATCCGGTCCAGTGTGCCGCAGCCGCTGTCTACACTGATGAAGGAAAGCAGCAAATAAAAACCTTGACCGATTTTTACCTCGGGAATGCAGGGATCATCCTGGAAACACTTAAAGCCCTGAAGCTATCCTGTGTTGGCGGAGAAAACGGACCGTATATCTGGGTTAAGACCGGAGGAAGCTCCTGGGAATTTTTTGACCGTATGTTGCTCGAAGCCGGTGTTGTCTGCACACCAGGTGCGGGATTCGGCAAATGCGGCGAAGGTCATATTCGACTGAGTGCCTTCAATAGTCGGGAAAAGGTGACTGAAGCCATGGATAGAATCCGCCGGATTTTCTGATTTCCTTTAAGGATACGTAGGATTTTCAGTAAATTATACTTTTTTGTATCCGTATTATAAAGTGTATATCCTTATACCTAGATAATCGATCAATGAAACATGTTCTTGTAGCGGAAGATGATGTAGCCTTTTCTAAACTTATCGAAAAAGTTTTGGAAAAAGTAGGTTTTACAGAGATTGAATTAGTGTCTGATGGATCTTCAGCCTTTAAAGCCTATCAAACAAAGGCACCCGATGTAGTCGTCCTTGATATCGGGATACCTGTAATGGATGGCCTGGAAACCCTGCAGCATATCCGTCGATTTGATCGCAATGCAAAAGTCATTATGATGACTGCAGAGGTCACCAAGGAATTTGTTGTCCAGTCAGCGCGCGCCGGTGCCATTACTTTCTTGCGCAAAGATCTGCCACCCAAAGAAATGGCCGAACGCTTCCGGGAAATACTGGGACTCGGAGAAATTGGGAAAGCCTCTCCAGATAATAGCGAAAAAGTCGAAGCCACTACCGAGGCGGACTCATAGCAGCATCACAGTTTGACGGCCTCACCATTGTCTGGTCGCTTATACCAGAACCAGCAAGCACTGCGGGAACGTCGCAGCCAGGGGAAACAGCACATAACAAATAGCATCGCGATTAACTTGGAGGTCGCATGCCATTGCAGTTTACGGGCTGATGTGATGGCTTGATGCTCATTCAGGAAGGCAAATTTCATATTCCTGGCTTTTCCCCAACGCTTCAGGTTTTGAGAAAAATCAACTTCTTCACCAGCGTAAACCGTCTCACGAAAACCGCCGGTTTTAGTGAAAGCTTCTTTCACGCAAAAGAAATAACCGCCAGCAGACCAATTCATGTTTCGGGCAAGCCAGTTCCAAAATCCGGCCATCCTCTGCGAAAGCCAATCCACCCGTATGTCAAACGTCATTATTGCTCCGCCGCCATAATACTTTTGACTGGATAAACGGTCCAGCGTTGCCTTCAACAACTCGTCTCCCGGATAGGTGTCTGCATCAATGAAGATCAACCACTCGCCCTTTGCTGCCCGGCCCCCGGTATTCCGCGCTCTGGCAATCTGGTTGTGTGGCTCGAAGACAACTCTGGCGCCTGCTTCCATTGCTACTTCTGCCGTCCGGTCGGTGGAATTGTTATCGACGACAATGATTTCACTCCTCCATTTCAAAGCGCCGATCTGTGATTTCAGTATCTTAAGGCTGCGTGGTAATATCGCCTCTTCGTTAAAGGCTGGTATAATAATCGAATAATCCGGTTTTTGAGTTTCGTCACTCACGCAAGTAATCATGATCTTGCTTCAGGATATTTTCAAGTGCGGCCCGGTCAAAGCGCATCACTCGCATCGGTTCAATTGTCCTTGCTCCCAGCTTGCTGTAGAATTTTCGGGATAATTGATTCTGTACAGTAACCGTCCATTCCATGAACTGACAGTTTTTATCAAGCGCTATTTCTATCAGGCGCAAAAGTAAACCACGTCCGACACCATGTCCACGAAACTGTGTGCGGATATAAAGGTCCTCCATATAAAGGCCATGGCTGCCCAGAAAAGTTGAGTGTGAGTAGAAATAAACCGCATAACCGGCTGCCTGACCCGCCACCCTGGCCATTAGAGCATAGGCTACCGGTGGATCACTGAAGAGGCTCTTTTCTAGAGATTCCTCGGTTGCCTCAACTTCGTGAAGCATCTTTTCGTATTCAGCCAGTTCACGCACGAAACTGAGGATAATTGGCAGATCGCTGGTTTTCGCAGGTTCAATTTCGTAGGCATAAGACATAGTTAATGCATCCTGAGGTATGTTTTAACGTTTGCCAAGCGTCCAGATGAGCACATCTGGCTTAGGGAATTTTAATTCCGGATTCTTTGTAGGTTCGAATCTTGTTGCGAAGATTACGTATGGATATGCCCAGCTTTTCCGCAGCATGCGTCCGGTTCCCGCCGGTAATCCTCAAGGCATTCAGGATGGCTTCCTTCTCGACCTCTTCCATGGGAAGAATC
>CAYQCG010000448.1:0-2454 GCA_964415925.1 uncultured Puniceicoccaceae bacterium
GTAGAGCGCCTGCTTTGGGAGCAGGAAGTCGTCGGTTCGAATCCGGCCGCCCCGACCAATAATGGAACCGGTTTACCTTAAGTGAACGGTAAACGGTTCGATGTCTTAATTCGATTAAGTCTCCTGCTTTCTTGAAGCGTAAAACGATCATTACTATACAGTGATTATGAGTGAAACCGCGGATGCGCCCCAAACGGTCGAGCAGCGCCTGGGCCCGAAGCTCTACCGGAAGCGTATCGAGCGGGAACAGTCACTTACCCGGCCCTATCTGATCCGGCGCGGAAATTTCCTCGGTGAAATTCTTCCCGGTTACGCAATCATTGATGCAGCCTTGAAACTTACAGGCTTATCTAAAAGCGGCTACCAGAATTTCCTGAACCTGCAGATTGTCGAGCAACCTGTAAGCCTAAAGAACCTGCCGGATGCTTTTGAGGGTTTCCGGCTTCTGCAACTTTCGGACCTTCATCTTGACCTGCACACGGAAATGACCGCAGTGATTCTCGATAAGCTGAAGGGACTGGAATATGACCTGGCAGTCATCACGGGTGACTACCGCGACTCCACTCACGGGCATCATGGGGTGGCGATTGAAGAGACGGAAAAGGTTGTGAGCGCTCTGGAAAAACCGGTTTATGCGATCCTGGGAAATCATGATTTCATCAGCAAAGTCGAACCTCTTGAGTCAGTGGGCCTCACCATGCTCCTGAACGAGTCCGCTCATGTGGAGCGTGAGGGCCAAAGGCTCTACTTCGCGGGAGTGGATGATCCTTCCTTCTACAGGACACACGACCTGGAAGCGGCGACCTGCCAGATACCGGCAGACGCCTGCACAATCCTGCTTAGTCATTCCCCCGATTTATGTCACGAAGCAGCAAGGACGGGATTTGCCTATATGCTGAGCGGTCACACCCACGGTGGGCAAATTTGCCTGCCGGGGGGTATACCCCTTATACACCATTGCAGGGCGGGACGCAGGTATGTGGCAGGGGCTTGGGAATGCCATGGAATGCCCGGCTATACCTCACGCGGGACAGGCGCATGCCGGATCGCGGCGCGGTTCAATTGTCCGCCGGAGATGACCATACACATTCTCAAGCGGGCGTAGCCACCGTGTAAGGTTTGAGATCGTGCCTCGTCGGAAATGGCATGAAAATAAATCTCAACGACTTCAAACAAGACGTGATCAAACGCAGTCACAGCACGCCTGTGCTGGTCGATTTCTGGGCGCCATGGTGCGGACCCTGCCGCATGCTCAGTCCAGTGATTGAAAAGCTGGCCGACCGTGCAGGTGAGTCATGGTCATTGGTCAAGATCAACACGGATCAAAACCCGGATGTTGCCGCAGAGTATCATATCCGTGCGATTCCGACGGTGATCCTCTTCCGTGACGGAAAAGCGGTTGACCAGTTCTCTGGTTTTAAAACCGAAGGCCAACTGCAAAACTGGCTGGAAGAACACTTGCAGGCGCCAGCCTAGGAACGTGAACATTCTTGTCATCTCGGGTTGTGCAGGTAATGTCATGCCAACCCCGATGACTATTTTACGTACTACCTTAATCCTGTTATTGTTCTCCTCCGGTTTGCTCGTTCAGGCTGACAACGGTAATCTATCCGATATAGCCAATGGCTATATCGAAAGCCTTGGTGATTCGCAGCATGACAGTCAGTTCGTGCTCGATGATGAAGAGCGCTATGACTGGCATTACGTCCCGCGTGGACGTCCCGGCCTGTCTCTACGCAATATGGACGAGGATCAGGAAACCCATGTCCATGGGCTCTTGTGGTTTTCCCTGAGTAGACAAGGCTACGCCAAGGCCATCGATACCCTTGAAGCGGAGACGTTCACGGACATCATTATGAGTCGCCAACACACGGGTCTCTACTTCCCCACTTTCTTTGGCGAACCCAGCCCGACAGGCCTCTGGGGCTGGCGTTTCGAGGGCCACCACTTGTCCCTGAATTTCCTTGTTGAAAACAATGAAGTCGTCCGGGCAACCCCGGCCTTCTGGGGATCCAATCCGGCAGTTGTGACCTTCGGGGAAGAACGGGGCCGCAGGTTTCTCCTGGCCGAGGAGCTATTGGGCTTCAAATTAATCAACAGCCTCGAAGGGAAAGACCGCGAGCAGGCGATAATCGACGAAAGGGCCTTTCGCGATATCCTCTCCGGCACTGAACGGGAAGCTGAAGTTCCCCCTGTCGAAGGTCTCCGCTTCACGGATATGCCGGAAGAATCACGCTGGATTGCCGACCAGTTGCTTCAGGTCTACCTCGGCAGCTTCACGTCTCTGGTCGCCAATGACATGCGGGAGCGGATCAGAGAAGCCGGCTACGACAAACTGTATTTTGCCTGGGCGGGCGGACTGAATGAGGGCGAACGTCATAACTATCGGATCCACGGCCCAAACTTCCTGATTGAGATCGACAAAGTCCAGAACAATGACACACACATTCACAC
>CAYQCG010000449.1:0-2439 GCA_964415925.1 uncultured Puniceicoccaceae bacterium
AGGGCCGTGGGGGAGCGGGGGTGAATCCGCGCTCTGAACCCTTGATGAAGCGGATCAGGTGTTCATAAGTACTGGCTGTCTCGGGATCGGATTGGTGTAGCTGGATCAGTTCCTCGTCCAGTCGCTCAATGGCCTGAGAATGATTAAGGCCTTCGCGGAAGATGATTTTATAGGCATGTCGAAGACGCTGGATCTGGTCAGGCGTGCAGCCATGACGCTCCAGGCCGACCTTGTTGATGGTCCGTGTATGTGCGGGGACGCCTTCGGCGATCATATAGGGCAGAACATCCTGAGTAATCTTTGTCACCCCTCCGATATAACAACTCCGGCCAAGCCTGACAAACGGGTGAGTGGCACTGTGCCCACCAATTGAAACATAGTCTTCTACGATGAGATGGCCACCGAAGGTGCTGCTGTGCCCGAGGATGGTGTGGTTGCCTATCTGGCAGTCGTGGGAAACATGACTGAAAGCGAGGCAATAATTGTGATTCCCGATGTTCGTGAAGTCACCGTCGCCGGTAGCGCAGTGCACAGTGCAATACTCGCGAAACGTGTTGTGGTCTCCTATTCTCAAGCCCGGTTTCCCGCCTTGATACTTCAGGTCCTGGGTTTGCCCACCAATAAAAGCGTAGGGATAGACTGTATTACGTTCCCCTAAAGTTGTAAACCCTTCGACCGTAGCATGGTGCTGAATCGTAGTAGACTCACCTATCCGCACATTCGGCCCCACGTAGCAAAACGGCCCGACGGAGACAGATTCAGCCAATTCTGCCCCCTTCTCGACGATCGCAGTGGGATGAATTTGCGCGCACATGGTTTAAACGCACTCAAAACCTTTGAACCAGAGAAAGGCAAGACAGAAGTGGATGGGATTATATATCAATCATTTGCATGAGATAGGGTGTTTACAGGTACTAGCATAAGTAAAATACTTAACAAATTTTAGGTTTTATGCTTTACATGATATATGGGTTATATAGCCTATTAATAGTTTTTTAACGTTCAACTTAACTAAGCCCATGAAAATTATCTCACATTCGATTCTCGGTGCAGCCGCTGCTGCCCTGCTGACCACGTCAGCTTCCGCCCAACTCACCATCACCAACACCGTAACGTCTGGCGATACCGCTGCTGATCTGGTTAGTGTTCTCGTAACCTCTCCGGCAATCACTGTCGTTGGTGGTTCTGAAGTCCTGACAGGTGACTTAACAGCTGCCGGAACATTCACCGGTGGTGATACTGCAGGTGCTGATCCTGCTGCCACGGGTGATCCAATTCTGGGTGCTGGCTTTAGTTCTGGTATCGTCTTGGGCTCAGGTAATGTCGAAGACGGCGTAGGTCCAAACTCAAGTGATGACACAACAACAATATTAGGAACTTCCGGTGATACAGACCTGGAAACGATCGTTGGTGCCGGAACAACCGCTGATGCAGCAACCTTGTCATTTGATTTTACCGTTGCCGGCGCTGTCGGAACGACCGGTTTTATCGCTTTCGACTTCGTCTTCGCCTCTGAAGAATACAACGAATGGACAAACACACAATTCAATGATGTTTTCGGTTTCTTCCTCAATGGTGTCAATATTGCCGAAACGCTAACCGGTGACCCGATTGCCGTTAACAGCGTGAATGGTGGCAATCCACTCGGTGTGAGTTCTTCTAACCCGGCATTCTTCCGTAATAATGACCTCAGTGATGGCGGCCCATTCATCGACATTGAATACGACGGTTTAACAACTGTGATCACTGTGGGAGGTGCTGTTGCTGTTGGAGGTGGGACTAATTCCATTAAGCTGGCAATCTCGGACACTGGTGATAGCCTGCTTGATTCCGCGGTCTTCCTAGCCGGTGGTAGCTTTATTCCATCTGACGATGATATTCCGAAGATTCCGGAACCTTCCACGGTTGGCATTCTCACCATAGTCGGTCTCTTCGCAATGGCCCAAGTTCGTCGCCGTCTGCTGCGCAAGTAAGACAGTCCGACACTATCTTGATTTGCCTAAACCCTTCCGCTGCGGCGGGAGGGTTTTTTCATTTCAATTATTTCCCATCTGGGTCAGGGCAACTCTGCGTCCTTCGCGTCAACGATGCTGAACATCAGCTGCGCGCTGGAAGCGAGTTTCCCCTCGACCTTGCACACGGCCTCTGCCACGGCGAGTCGACGGCCGCGGGTCTTTGTCAGCTTAACATGGATTTCCAGCTGGTCACCGGGGATGACCGGACGACGCAGCTTGACCTTGTCAGCGCTCATGAAAAAGGCGACCTTCCCTTCCGAGGAAACCTGCATGAGCATGAGGACACCGGCGGCCTGGGCCATGGATTCGATTTGCAGGACGGCGGGCATGACAGGATTGCCGGGGAAGTGGCCGGTAAAGTAAGGCTCATTGATGGTAACATTCTTGATCGCCCGCAGCTCCATATTGCTGACGATCTCAACCA
>CAYQCG010000450.1:0-2436 GCA_964415925.1 uncultured Puniceicoccaceae bacterium
GTGGAGTTACCTGTAGTCGCAGGTGATTACAAGGGAGAAATGTTAAGCGGTATGGTGGATATACTGGATTTCCGGTATGGAAATATTTGGACAAACATAGACAGGCAGACATTCACAAAAGCAAAAATTGATTTTGGTGATGAACTGGAGGTAACTATATCGCACATTGGTGATGTAGTATTCAAGGGTTGGATACCTTATGTAGAGAGTTTCGGGATGGTTGAGGAAGAATCCCCATTGCTCTATATTAACAGTATTGAGAATATTGCCATTGCCCTGAACCAGGGAAATTTTGCGGAAGTTCATGGAGTTAGCTATGGTCCAGAATGGACAATAACTTTGAGTAAAAAGTGAATTATGCAAAAACGGGATTTCATAGGATATGGGGAGCATCCACCCAACCCAAAGTGGCCTAATGGAGCAAAGCTTGCCCTGAACCTGGTTGTCAATTTCGAGGAAGGTTCGGAGAGATCACCTTTATATGGAGAATCTTTTTCCGAAGCGACACTAACAGATGCAGGTGCCACGAACATGGGTGTCAAAGGCAGGGATCTCGCAGCAGAATCCATGTTCGAATACGGCACACGTGTCGGTTTCTGGCGCATACTCAAAGAACTAAAAGACAGAAACCTGACTGCCACATATCACTGTGCCGCTATCAGTCTTGAGCAACATCCTCCTGCGGCAACAGCCCTGGCCGAATCTGATCATGAGATCTGCGCCCATGGCTGGCGTTGGATCAACCAGTTCGAACTGGAAGAAGAAGAGGAACGTGAACACATCCGGAAATGTATCGAAAGCATCCAGAAAACAACCGGAAAGCGACCATTAGGTTGGTATTGTCGTTATGGTCCGAGTATGAATACACGCCGCCTGCTGGTTGAAGAGGGCGGTTTTCTCTATGACAGTAACTCATACGCGGATGACTTACCTTATTGGGTAGTGGAAAGTAAAAGGCCCTCTCTTGTTATACCCCACACCTTCGCAAATAATGACAATAAGTTTGCCCGTGGATGGTGGGCCCATGGTGAAGACTTTTTCATCTGGCTCAGAGATGCGTTTGATGTGCTCTATCATGAAGGAAATCAGCAGCCAAAACTAATGTCTATCAGCCTTCACCAAAGGATAACAGGGCACCCTGCCCGCTTTGCTGGATTCAGGCGTTTCCTTGATTATATCCAGCAGAAGCAGGATGTCTGGATATGCCGACGTGTAGACATCGCACGTCATTGGCATAGGAATTTTCCTTTTAATGACTAATTAGCTGGTTGCTTCGGCGGCACGATACACATCAAGTGCAACTGAAGCAGGGTCCAAGGCACCTGTATCAAAGCCTTGCCTGCGCAATACAGTAGCGAGAGAACTTAATGTTTGAAGTATAAACTCCTTCCGGCAGTTGTAGCCCATGTTACCGATTCGCCATATTCTACCGTGCAATGGTCCAAATGAGGTGCCTATCTCGATTCCAAAATCCTCCAGTAATTCACCACGTAAGGCTTCTCCATCTACACCATTCGGGATATAGACCCCCGTCACATTCAGCATTTTATGCTTAAGATCGCCGAATAACTTTAGATTAATCGCCAGTAAGCCTGCGGTCATTGCTTCACTCCCAAGACGATGACGTTCGATACAATTGTCAATCCCTTCCTCTAGAATGAGTCGTGCGCATTCTCGCGCACAATAAAGCATGCTCGTAGCTTCTGTATGGTGATTGAGTCGCTGCCTACTCCAATACGCCATAATCATTGCAACATCAAAGTAGTTTGACTGAATACGAGGTCCTTTACCCGGGATGAAACCTTCAGGCTGTATACCCTTTTCCACATGCCAGCGGTTGCGGATTATATCTGCCACCCTGTCCGAAATGGTTGTTGGTGCTGAACCCGATGGTCCACCCAGACACTTTTGCAGGCCTACTGTGACTGCGTCGAGTTGCCATTTATCGACTTCCATTGGATTTCCCCCAATAGAGGCCGTAGCATCCACATAGCTGATACAATTGTGCTTATGGCATAATGGACCTACCTCTTCCAAAGGTTGGCACATGGTGGTCGATGTATCGCCTTGGCAAATAGCGAGAATCCTAGGTTTGTGCTCGGTCAATGCCTCCTCAATTTGTTCAGCAGTAAATATCGTTCCCCAACTTGTTTCAATTGAAACTACTTCCGCACCGCAACGTTCTGAGATTTCTACCAGAAGATGCCCGAATCTTCCGAAAATTGGCACAAGGACCTTATCCCCCGGCTCTATCAATGACACCAGAACTGCTTCGATGGCAGATCGTGCAGTTCCATCAATCAGGAATGTCCACTCATTCACAGTTCTGAAGACCTGCCTGTAGAGAGACATTACCTCATTCATGTAGCTGGTAAAAGCAGGATCATATTGTCCTAAAAGCTGCGTAGACATAGCCTTCAGGACGCGTGGATAGGC
>CAYQCG010000451.1:0-2428 GCA_964415925.1 uncultured Puniceicoccaceae bacterium
CATAAAGCAGCTATTCAATTTGCCCGATATTGGTTGAGAAACCGGGTCCACCTCTCGATTTCGATTTGGATTTTTTCTCCCAACGTCCAGGCTCTGGCACCGGGCCAAGAAGCGCACCAGAGGCAAGGGACGCATGATCCATGACAGGCGCGAACCTGCTCAGCAGGTGCAGTGACTGGCGTGGATCATGCTCCCGCAGTCCGAAAAGTTCACCGCCCATCCCGGTTGCCAGCAGCCGTTTGTTCGGTCTTTGTTGAGTTCCGCCTCACCAACCGCTGTTTCTCAATCTCATCAAATCGAGAGAGCACAAGTCTTAGCGACGTCCCGACTCTGCAGATGTAGGATGGTCCTACGTGCATTGGTCTACAAACCCCGTAGTAACAGCCTTCTTCCTCCCAAAGGACTGCCGAAACGGCTGGGCCTGACAATCTATAGGCATCACCTTTCCGATCGAGAAAAAGGAGAAACCTCTGATTAGTTCTACTTTGGCAACTTTTTCCTTGCGCGCTGCGTGTGAGCTGCTATGGTGGTCGTGTTAGACAAATACCTTAGCAACGGGCCGCTAGTGCGGCTCTCAAAAAAATGAAACGGGGTCGCTTGAGACCCTAGCTTACCGCCTGTCCATTTATTGCGGAATGATATCCGGATTGTTTAAAACGAAGACAGCAGACGGTTTCCTGCATGCAAAGCGCTATCTTGAAGGGTTGCTGATCGATGTGCGGCGAAAGAATATGGAGCGCATTGATGAGCGCCTGGAAAACGCCGGTTATGAAGGTTTGCAGAACTTTATTTCCAAGAGCCCTTGGGATGAGAATCCGGTGTATGACTTCATCGCTCGGCGTGCTGACGAACGGCTAGGTGGACGGCCAGACACGATATTGGAAATTGACGAGAGTGCCTTTAGCAAGAAGGGCGAAAAGTCGGTTGGGGTTGCCCGTCAGTATAATGGGCGATTGGGCAAACAAGACAATTGTCAGGTTGGAGTCTTCTCTACTCTCAATTGCGGTGACCATAGCGCTTTGGTTGGCACGCGACTTTTTTTACCAGAACAATGGATTAAATCCCCCGAACGCTGCATCAGTGCGGGTGTCCCAGAACCCAAGATCAGAGCGCACACGAAGATTGACCTAGCGCGTGAGCTTGTTGAACAAGCCATCGCGCAAGATATCCGCTTTGCCTGTGTGAGTTTCGACTCCTTTTACGGGCGAGATTCCAATTTTCTACAATGGTTGGACAAAAAGAGCCTCACCTATTGCGCAGACTTGCCAGCTAACGCGCTGATCTTCCTGCAGAAGCCAGCGCATGATAAGCGCCCGGATAAGATGACTAAAGCGGCAAAGCGCGTTGAAGAACTTGCCGAACAGCTTAGCAAGACCTCTTCAGCGAGGTCGGTTGATCTGCGCGAGGGAGAAAATGGGATGATCAGGCTAGAGGTTTGGGCCCAAAGAGTTTGGGTGTGGCCAGCCTCGAGCGAAGCACCGCTTGAGCGCTGGTTGATCGTAACACAGGACAAGAAGCGCGGGTTGAAGTATAGCTTGAGCAATGCTCCTCGAGATACTCCTATCAACCGATTAGCCGGATGGCAACGTGGACGGTTCTACATCGAGCGCACTTTTCAAGACGGTAAAAGTCATATTGGGATGGGGCAATATCAGGCTCGAGGATGGAGGGCATGGCACCACCACATGGCTTTGGTGGCATTAGCTTTGCTGTTTATGATGGAGCAGCGTCTCCTTCTCAACGAAGCTGCTCCGCTGCTGAGCTGTGCGGACATTGTCGAGCTATTGGACTGGCATTTGACAAGCTACCGGTCGCAGCAAGACGTAATCAAAGCGATCGAAGACCGCCACGAGCGACGAGCGAGAAACGCCTTGAACGCTCAGAACCGAGCGCGTCGAAACGCAGGAATGCCGGAACTGGCGCAAATGAACCCGAAAAAAATACCAAAGTAGAATTAATTGTAAAGACCGGTGCCGAAGCTGCCCATTGGATTAAAAACTTCGGGTGGAAGTCTGAAATTTCGGGATTCCTTACGTTCACATTTAGTAAATTTTCGCTTGTACTATAATTTTTATGATTAAATTGGGTAGGCATGAAGCCTACCAAGCCCATGCCCGCCCTGATCGAGACAGTGACTAACACAGTCCAACAATCGTTGGAGAAGTTTGCATCCAGCGAGTCATTCCGCAACAGCGAAGAACTCTCAACTCAACTGGTGAGCGTGGTGAATGCCGCCCTCAGTGAAGCCATTTTCGAGGGAGCGCGCGCGGGGCTGACGGAGTTCATCGAGAGCTATGAATCGGATGCGGAGACCCTGGAGCGCGATGGATTGAGCTACCGCTTCAAGGAGGCTGATGCGAAGACATTCCTGACACTGTTCGGAGAAGTTACCGTCACACGCCGCCGCTACTGTCACTGGGCAGGCGGG
>CAYQCG010000452.1:0-2425 GCA_964415925.1 uncultured Puniceicoccaceae bacterium
TCCAGCGCATCCAGTACCAGGAACACTACGTCGGAATGCTCAATCGCCTCACGGGACCGCAGTGATGAAAAATACTCCACCGAACTCTGCTGCCGTGAACGTTTTCGCACACCGGCTGTATCCACCAAACGGAAACGCCACATCTCCTCGCTGTTCGGCACGTCAAAGTCCAGGTCCAGTTCCACCGCATCCCGCGTCGTTCCGGCCACTTCACTGACCACCAGCCGGTTCGCATTGAGTAATCGGTTGCACAGACTACTCTTGCCTACGTTGGGACGGCCCGCAAAACAGATCCGGATGCGCCGCTCTTCCGGTTCCGCCGCTTCGTCGGCTTCTACAACCTCCGGTGCAGGTCCGATAACACCTGCAATCGCTTCTTCCAAGCCTTCATGGTTGTACCCGTGTTCGGCCGACACTGCAACCATCTCCCCAAGTCCCAGTGATGAAAACTCGTCGGCCCGTGCTTCCATCTCAGGTGAGTCGATCTTGTTGACCACAAGCAGGATCTTCTTGCCCGATTGCCGAAGCCGGTCTGCGATCGCCATATCCAGCGTCGTCACTCCTTCGCGTCCATCCACCACAAAACAAATCAGGTCCGCCGCCTCCACCGCCACGAATACCTGCTCCTCCGCCGCTTCCACCAGTTCCTTCTCCGTCATGTCCGCCTGCAGGCCGATTCCGCCGGTGTCCAGTAAAGTATAGTGATGACCAACCTCCACCGCGTTGACGTCCCGCGTCACCCCCGCCTGGTCATGCACAATCGCAATGCGTCGCCCCGTCAATCGGTTAAACAACCGGCTCTTGCCCACATTGGGTCGCCCCACTAAAGCAACCGTTGGAAGATCCAAAGCAGACATTTTACCCCTTCAGCCCGTTCACATACTTCTCGATTCTCGCCGTCGCCTCAATGAGCCGCTCGTAGCTGGTCGCGAAGCAGGCGCGGCAGAAGCCTTTGCCGCTCGCACCGAAAGCCGTTCCCGGAACAATCGCTACTTCCTCCTTCTGCAGCAGCTCGATGGCAAAGCTCCGCTCGTCCTTGCCCGTCACATCCACCTGCGGAAAGGTGTAGAACGTAGCCTTGGGCAGGTGGCAGGGCAGCCCGATCTCGTTAAAGCGCCGCACCAGGTAATCCCGACGGCGGTGGTAGCTCTCCTTCATCTTCAATACCGAGTCCTTCCCGTCACGAAAAGCCACCGTGGCCGCATACTGGCTCAGGATCGGCGCGCACATGATCGCGTACTGGTGCACCTTCAGGATCGCATCGATAAACGGCGCCGGCCCGCAGGCGTAGCCCAGGCGAAAGCCCGTCATCGCAAACGCCTTCGACACACCGTGAAAAAAGAGTGTGCGTTCCCGCATGCCTGGCAGTGTAGCAATGCTCACATGCTCCCCTTCGAAAGTGAGTTCCGCGTATATCTCGTCACTGAAGACTATCAGGTCCTTATCCACACAGAACTTTGCGATCTTCTCTACCTGCCCGCGGTTAATGATGCCCCCTGTCGGGTTGGTCGGGAAGTTCAGCATCAACGCCTTGCACCCCGGTTCCCAGGCCGCTTCAAGGGACTCCACCGTCAGCGCAAACGCGTCCTTCGCGTAGGTCGTTACAGGAATCGCCTCGGCATAGGCCAACGCCACCGAGGGACTGTAGGACACGTAACAAGGTTCATGATACAACACTTTGTCACCCGGATTTAACAGCGCCCGCAGTCCCGCATCCAGCGCTTCGGATACCCCCACCGAGACAATGATCTCGGTCTCCGGATTATACTCCAGTTGGAACTCCCGCTCCACATAAGCCGAGATCTCCCGCCGTAGGCCGATCTGCCCCAGGTTGTTCGTGTAGCTGGTCTTGCCCCGCTCCAGCGCAAAAATCGCCGCTTCCCGAAACTGCCAGGGCGTGACAAAGTCAGGCTCCCCCACCCCCAGAGAGATGGCGTTGGGATTCTGCTCCGCCACAGCAAAAAACTCGCGGATGCCGGACTTCGGCAAATCCCGCACATGCCGGGCTATATAGTCGGACGCGTCTTTCATGATGAAACGACGCATCATGCACTCTCCCCGCCCCGAAGCAAGGGGGAAGATGTGGAAGTCACCCTTCCCGCCGAGTCCTATCGCTTATACCCAAAACCTGATATCCTCACCACAATTCTTTGACAGCCCGTTGTCATTGCGAGAAACCGGCACCCGCCGGAGCCAAGCGATGAAGCCCAGCGCCAGAATGAGAATCGCAGCGTAGGTCTGGGGTTCAGGGACGGGATTGATTTGCACGCGAAAAGCTTCTGGATGACCCGTACTGGTATTTATGCTAAGACCCACGATAGTGCTAGCGTCCGCACTGATGGCTGATGCTTCAAAAAGGATATACCCATTACGATCAATCCCGTTGTCATCCAGGAGGGTATTCAAGGATACGGCAGTAAATCCA
>CAYQCG010000453.1:0-2414 GCA_964415925.1 uncultured Puniceicoccaceae bacterium
GAGCCGATTCCTCTCTGATATAGATTATATACAGCAATGCTTCATTACGAACGATCCATATTACGTTTCTGAAAATGGTGCCAATCCATGTACCCTCCTTATTTCTGATTCCGGTTTCCGCCCTTATCGTGTCTGGTATTGTCGCAGTGACTTCGCAAGGAATCACCCGGAAATCCTGAAAAAGTTTAATGAGGCAACCGCTCTCGGCTGGCGTGATTATCTTTATGCGGATAATTCCCGGGCCAATGCCATGATTGCCGAGCGCAATCCCAAGATGACTGAGGAATTCATGGCATATGTGGTTAAAGCCATGAAGGATAATAAGCTCGTTTCTGGAGATTTGGAAAACGGAGACAGCATCGGCCTGATCAAGACCGAAAGGATTTTAGAGCAGATCGAACAGTTGCATTCAATCGGTTTAATCGAAAGCAAGCCTGCTTTAGATGATATGATGGATCTGGCGCTCATTCCCAAAGGAATCTACCCGCCTCGACAGATCGAAACACAAAAGACGGAACTGACGCTCATGGAGCAACGTCAAAGTGAGACTGATCTCGAACTGATCGCCCCATGGAATAGCCCGCAATCCTCCAAATTCCTTGCCCTCGACAGTTTGTCTCAACTACCAACTGTTACCCGGGAGATGAAGCTCGAGATGAGCGACAATCCGGTTGCTTTGGAAGGTATACGGCTTCGTGATTTATTAGAGACACTCGGATTTTCCCCACGCGATCATACCGTCTTGGCTAATTGCATTGATGGATATCAAGGGAATTTTACGCCTGAGGTTATTGCCCAAAACGATCCGTTCATTCCGCTTTCTGTGAATGACCAGCCTTACATGGAATGGCTCGATAGTAAGACCGAAAGGACAATAACCCCTTATCTGGTGGAGATTAGTAATGAAGATAATCTCCTCGACCCGACTCATAAGAAACCATGGGGAGTAACCTCCATGGTTATTTTGCCTCAGGAGCAAGTCAATGAGATGATCTTCGCCAAAATTGATCCTGAAGATTCACGTATTGCTGAAGGTGCTAAGCTGTATTTGTCTAACTGTGCCAGTTGCCATAATCTGGACGCGACACCAATCGGCGGTAAGTTCTCTAATCGTACGAATATGATTCTAGCTGTGTTGGCCAAGCATAATGAATCGTACTTCCGTAACATGCTTTTGGAGCCGGCCAAGACAAATCCCCTAGCAGAGAAGATGCCCTCGGTTAATCACTATTCAGCTGAACAACTCGATCAGGTTGTTGCTTTCTTCCAGGCCCTTGCACCATAGCGCCATAGAATTAGTTCTCGAACGAGGCCAGCGAAGCTTCCAGTTGGTTGATATATTCTGTAACGTAAGTCAGCCGTTCTATTTGCTGGGCTTCATGTAGATGACTTAAGGCATCACGGTATTTACGTTGGCTTACCTTTAAACGTGCAAGCGTATGCAATGCGGTAACGCGCACTTCCGGTATCTCCAGAGCCGCTTCGAGTTGAAACTCCGCCCGTTCAAGATCCCCTTGCTGCTGGTAATAACGTCCAAGTGTCAAGAGGGCTTTCCCGTTCATGGGATCCCTGGCAACAATCTGCTCCAGTATTTCTGCCGCACGGTCATCGTCTCCGATTTTCAGTGCAAGGCGAGCTTCCAGATTGAGTAGCTCAATTTCCTGGTCTGGTGTAAATTCATCTGATTGTGCTTCGCGCACACTATCAATAAACGATAGTGTTTCCTCAACAGGTGCCCTGATTTCCAGCGCTTCGGCGAGGTTGATCGCCTTGCTCACGCTTAGGTCGTCCATGCTCAATGCGTCTTCATAAGCACTCTTCGCCATTCCTGAAAGGCCTTCATTAAGGTAGATATCTCCAAGTAGTGTCAGGCTCGGCGCGTCTACACCGGTCAGTCTACGGGCAATTTCAAGATTCGCGGCTGCCTCAAGCGTCTTGTTTTGTTTGATGAAAGCATTGGCTTGTAACTGCCAGTATTGTGTCCGTGTTGGATCTTCCAGTATGACTTCCGTCAGCATCGCTTCTACCTCCTGCCACTCGCCGATATCCATTAGCGCCTGGATCTTCCCCATTCGCCAGTCATTGCTGTCCGGTTCCAGAAGCAGTGCCATGCGATAGGCATCAAGGGATTGAGCAGTGCGTCCGGTATTCAGATAGCAATAGCCCATCAGCCCGAAGAGACTCCCATTGCCACCCCCAATTTCAACCGCTTTAATCAGGTAAGTCAGGGCATCCTCATATTCACTGTTCTGCACTAACGCCAAACCCATATTCTGGTAGGCACGGAAGAAATTGGGAAACTTCTCGATTGCTGTTCTGTAGTGCTTCTTCGCTTCCTCGATATCTCACTGCTTCAGGAAAAAACTGCCCAGTGTATAATTCAGCGCCGCGATCGATTCAGGTGTAATCGCTTG
>CAYQCG010000454.1:0-2406 GCA_964415925.1 uncultured Puniceicoccaceae bacterium
GATATCTGGCAGCTTCACTCTATCGATACACCGGTGGGTATCGACAAGCGGATAGAGGGTGGCGTTCTGGAGGCTTTTCTCGAAGCGAAGGAATCGGGTAAAGCCAAATACATTGGCTTTACGGGTCACCAGAATCCACGAACCCATATCTACTTCCTGGAGAAACTGGATGAACTCGGCATAGAATTCGATACTTCGCAGATGCCTTTAAACATTTGCGATGCTTCTTACGAATCCTTCCAGAACATGGTATTACCAGCCCTTCTTGAACGGGAGTATGGCGTTCTGGCGATGAAGACCTTTGCGGGAGGCAGTATTATGGGCAGACGCTTTGAGGCTTCACCGATATATTTAAAAGATGAGGATATTCCGGATGTTATCCAGCATAGTGGCCTTAAACTGGCTCAGTTTCACCAGTATGTTTATTCGCTCCCTGTTTCAGTGCTCATAAGTGGCTGCAAAACCATTGCCGAACTGGAAATTAACGTAAGTGTACTGGAGAATCTGACGGCATTGAAAAAAGAAGAAATGGAGGAAATGGAGCGCCGGGCGCGTCCTTATGCCGGCTTTCCGGTCGAGAATTACAAGAGACTCCTCTAACTCCACTAAACGACCAATCTCTTTCATTCCCTGCCGATCATGTTCTTCAGACACACCATACTTTGGCTGGAATTCAGTGTATCGATTGTGCTAGCGGGTAATAGCAGTTTTCTGGATAAGGTCCTCATTCCAGGAGAAGATTGGCGACTTCTAGGGAAGGGCTACCGGTTCAGCGAAGGAACTGCTGTGGACAGAAACGGAAGGATTTATTTTAACGACCTTCAGACATCGAAGGGTTATCGAATTGATGGCGATAAAGTTGTCGAATGGCGTAGTGATACACGCAAATCAATCGGACAAACTTTCGGCACCGACGGCGAAAGTTTATACACCGTTTCTTTTGGCTATCCTGAAGTGACCTGCCTGGATGTCACCGGTAATTCGTCAATCTTTGCCAAGGGATCACGTGGAAACGACATTGTCTGCCATCCTAACGGAAATTTTTATATAACGAACCCTCCAGGCGTTATGGCTGAAAATCCAAAACCAAGCAAGATCTGGTTATTAACTCCGAATGCTGATTGGATACAGGTTCACGAAGGAATTCGTTTCACCAACGGTATTGCCATATCACCTGATGGAAAGAGCCTGTATGTCAATGATTGGAGAGGTGTGCATGTTTATCGCTTTGACATACTTGAGAATGGCCGTCTGGGAGAAGCTGAAAGTTTCATTCAACTGAAAAAACCGGATGACAGGAATACTGCGGGATCGGATGGTATGCGTGTAGATAGTGAAGGCCGGGTTTGGGTAACGACGCTCATCGGAATACAAGTGTTCGATGAGAAGGGTAAACCGCTTGGGATTCTCAAAGGACCGGAAGAGAGGCAGTCGCACTTTGTGTTCGGCGGAACGGAGTTCGATACAATGTATCTGACTACAGTGAATGCAATATACAGGCGTAAATTGAACGTTCGTGGTATCAATCCATGGGATCGGAATATCTCTAATAATTGATTATTCTCGTTTATGGAACACACCCTCGAATACATAACAATAGGTATCTACCTCTTATTCCTTCTCGGTTTGGGGGCATTCCTATCGCATCTGAACAAGAACGTCAGCGATTACATACGCGGTGGTGCGCAGGGCACCTGGTGGCTGGTGGGTTCAAGTGCCTTCATGAGTAGTATTTCCGCATACACATTTACAGCAAACAACGGTCTAGCTTACCAAGCAGGGCCAACTCCACTGTTCATCTTTCTGGCTATCAGCTCGGGTCTGGCGGTCGCAGCAATCTTTACAGGTCCGTGGTTCAGGCAAACACGAGCGATAACCTGCTATGATATCATTCGTGAGCGCTTTGGCCCCGAGGTAGAACAATTGATCGCTTACATCTGGATCATTATCTCTATGATTACAGCTTCAATCCAGTTGTGGGCACTCTGCTTCTTTGTCAGCACCGTGTTTGGATTTCCGCTCATTACAACCGTTGTTACCCTTGGTCTGGTTGTACTAATCTACTCCACCACGGGTGGGCGGTGGGCTGTGATGTCTACGGACTTCCTCCAGAGTTTGATTCTTGTACCTATGGCCATTCTGGTCGCATTTCTTTGTTTAAACAAAATTGGTGGAGTGGGTGAGTTTTTCAGTCACTTCAACAAACCAGAATTCGCCAGCGATTTTAAACTCATCAATAATGATGGCGACTTCCCCGGTAACAAGTTCGGCTGGAAGTGGGTTGCCGCTATGTTCTGCGTCAGTTTTTTCAACGAAATTTCTATGGAGAGAGCCTACAAATACCTCTCGGTCAAGGATGGTAGTGAGGCACGGAAATCAGCTCTATTATCGATGATTCTGATCGCA
>CAYQCG010000455.1:0-2405 GCA_964415925.1 uncultured Puniceicoccaceae bacterium
TGGTTGAAGACGCTCTTTTCATCCGTGTAGGTGAATTCGATCGGATCTTCGAGAGTGACTATGTGACGGTCCAAATTATGATTAATCCAGTTCAGCATTGCAGCCAATGTGGAACTCTTACCGGATCCGGTCGCACCACAGACTAAAACAATCCCGTCACGTACTTTACAGAGTTCGAGAAATACTTCCGGGTCATGATTCAGTTGTTCAAATGTCGGAGGCGTATCTTTTACATGACGGAAGACGACACTGGGTGTGCCTCGCTGGTGAAACGCATTCACCCGAAACCGGCCACATTCTTCTGCACGGTAGCTGAAGTCGATCTGATTGTCTTCATACCAACGGTCGATGAATTGCTCCGGACAGGCTGCGCTGACAAATTCATAGATTTGTTCCACTCTTAGAGCATCCATATCAATTGGTTCCAATCTTCCATTCAATCGAAGCATGGCGGGTTTATCTGTCTTGATATGAATGTCGCTGGCTCCATTATCGACAGCCAACTGCAAAATGCTCTTGAACATTTCGAGGCTTTGTTCGCCTCCTTTGCCATTTTTGCTTTCGTTCATTACAAAAAACCGTTGATTGTTTGGGCCTAAAACTCTTACCTTCGCTGATTCTGTCAGATAGCATATTTAAATACGTCCATCTGGCAATGCTACTTTAACGGCGTTTTGTAACTGAATCATGAGCGAAAATAAGATCTTCAAGGGTGTTTTTACTGCCTTGGTAACACCAATGAAGGACGGAGAGATATCCTTTGACGATCTGTCCACTCTAGTAGAGCGACAAATCAGTGAAGGAGTTGATGGACTCGTCCCCGCCGGAACAACAGGGGAGTCCCCCACCCTGAGTCCTGAAGAGCATATCGAGGTCATTCGTGTAACCGTAAAAGCTTCCAGGGGACGCGTCCCGGTTATTGCAGGCAGCGGAGCGAATTCGACAGCTGAAGCTGTCCATTTGACAGAGCAAGCTGATCAGGCTGGAGCCGATGCATTCCTGCAAGTGACTCCTTACTATAACAAGCCAAGCCAGGAAGGACTGATTGCACATTTCAGTGCTGTAGCTGAGATTACAGACAAACCGATTGTTCTGTATTCGATACCTGGACGAAGTGTTATTGAAATCGCAGTGTCTACTATGAAAGCACTGTCTGAAAAGTATCACAATGTTCGATGTGTGAAGGAATCCGGTGGTAAACCGATCCGGGCAACAGAGATTTTCAACTTGATAGGAAGTGACTACAATTTACTCAGTGGAGAAGATGAGAATACGCTGGCTTACCTGGCCAACGGAGGTCACGGTGTTATTTCAGTAGCTTCAAATCTTTTGCCAGCCAGACTTCACAAAATGGTCCAATCTGCTTTGAAGAATGATTTCGAAAGTGCACGCCATACACATAATGAGCTCTTTCCTCTTTTTCGTGACCTTTTTATTTATCCCAGCCCTGTCCCGATTAAATATGCAATGGCCAAGGCAGGTTTGATCAGTAGTCCGGAAGTACGATTACCCTTAACGCCTGTTACTGGGCAAGTGAAGCAACAGCTCGATACCACATTGAGTACATTTGGAATATAGCCATGACCTTAAAAATATTATTGAATGGTTCACTTGGCCGCATGGGCCAGGCCATTCAAAGCGTGGCAAAAGAAAATGAAGTGGAAATCATTTATGCATTGGACAAGGACATTCCTTTCCCTGAAAAGCTTGAAGGAGTTAATGTATTTATTGATTTCAGTTTGCATGAGGCCACCCTACAGTTGGCTCAGGAAGCTGCAAAATACGGTATCCCGCTTCTGATCGGCACAACAGGTCATACTAGCGAGGAAAGAAATGTCATAACGGCATTATCGGACAAAATCCCCATTGTTTGGGCGGGTAATTATTCTGTGGGCGTTAATCTCCTCTTTTATCTGGTCGATAAAGCTGCCCGCATTCTGGGTGATAACTTTCATCCCGAAGTACTCGAGTTGCACCATCGACACAAAATTGACGCACCCAGTGGAACGGCAGAGAGGCTCCTTGAACTCATTTGCCAGGGTCGGGGGTGGGAAGCAGATTCGATCCGGCATGGCCGGAGTGGAATTACCGGTGAACGCCCCGATCAGCAAATAGGCTCTCATGCGATACGCGGAGGTGATATCGTGGGTGAACATACTGTCTTCTTTTGTGGCCCCGGTGAGCGTATAGAGCTGACCCATCGTGCAACGGACCGAAAGATTTTCGCCCATGGAGCCTTGCGAGCAGCTAAATGGGTAGTCGGGAAGCCAGCAGGTTTGTACAATATGGAGGATGTTTTGGGCCTGAATAGTTTAAATGCATGATCACTACCCTGCGAGGTATATTAACTGAAACACGTCCGCTACAAGTCGTAGTAGAAGCACGAGGGGTTGGCTATGAAGTCA
>CAYQCG010000456.1:0-2397 GCA_964415925.1 uncultured Puniceicoccaceae bacterium
CACTTGTAGCAATCAGCGCGGAAAACAGACTTACCAGAAAATTACGTTTGGTTTTTTTAGGTAACATGTCAGTTTCTTCTATTATTTCGGGTTTGGAATTTTGGGTTAGGTTGTCGGAGACCTCCCTGAAGGCGAAGACACCTGATTCTTCGTGTTGAAAAACCATGAGTCCGGTATTCTCCAACATCTTCCCGAATGCCTTGATCGGCTCATATTCTCCTCTGACAGAATTTGTGATGATACCATCAGCCAATTCCGCCGTGTAGATGATTTCGACTTCTGCCTGACGGGCAGCGTCTCGAAGCGTATCGATCGCAGGACCTTCAGGGACGTCGAAGAATATGGAGTAATCGCTAGCACTAAGGATTGAGGTTGTACTAAGGAGGCAAACTGCAAACCCACGCAGGCGATACATTCCAACGGAATCTATTACCTTAATGAGTAAATCGTATGTAGTCTGCTTCACTGACGTGTCGCCTGAGCTCAGAGTAATTAACTAAAAAAAATTCGAAAATAATAGTCTTATTTTTATCGTCCAAGAAAAATAGGCCTATTTTATGGGGGCAATCAAAAGAAAAGGCAAACAACTACTTTTTGAGAATGATCCTGTTGGAACTCACAAATTCGGCCTTTATTCCCATAGTGAATTCCAACATGGCGATAAACTTTTCAATGTTTGCGGAGTAAAATTCAGCGACAATTTGAATATTCTCCAATTCAGGATCCTGAATGGCAATTTTGGTGGGGTTACGCCGGTTAAACTCCCAAACGACCTGTGCAAGCGGGGTTTTGTAAAAACTGAGGGAATCCGGCTTCCAAGATAAAATATCTTTAATTTCTTCAACACCAACAGTTTCGATTTTTTGAGCGAGGTCCTCTCCATTGTCCAGAACCATAATGGATATCTGTCCTGCGGTCACCTCCTTACTCATGGACTGAGGAGACAGAACGGGATCAACGGACTGGAAAGTATCCGGTGTGGTTAAGACAGGCTGCTTATTCGCCTTACCCATCATGACATTCCCTTCGGTAACGAGAAGTTCGACCTTGTTCTCTGAAATTTTAACGTTGAAAGCGGTGCCGATAGCGCGCATTTCCACGTCACGGGCGGTCACGACAAAGGGTCTGGCAGGATTCTTGGCGACTTCGAAATGGGCTTCCGAGGAAAGGAGTTCAACGAGCCTTTGGGTTTCGGTAAACTTTACATTTAACACTGCCCCCTGATTCAATTCTACGAAAGTACCGTCCGGTAAGGACAAGTCACGAAACGTTTCGGCTTTATAGACAGCAGCATGATGATCAATATTTTCGGGGTTAGAAACAAGGAATGCGAAGAACAAGCCGAGGGAAATGATAAAAGAGGCGGCAATACCCCAAAACCAACGTCCCCGGAAGAAGGGTGTATTGGTTTCCAATAACGCCTTATTGGGATAATCACTGTGTTCCGGTTTCCAGAGAGCGAGGTTATCCAGTTGTTTATACATCCGGAAGTGAACCGCATACCAGTGGGCATGACGCGGACTTTCTGCATGCCACTGCAAGAACTCGTCCTGCTCCTGCGGTGTAAAGCCATCCGCCCTCCTGACGACCCATAAGGCCGCATCACGACTGATGCGTTCTTCATCGGAATTCTTATATTCGGAAGAATTCATAAGCTAATCTTTTCCGTAGCGATTCATAAAGTCAGTACATTTTGAAAGTCCGATGGCCAACTGCGCAGCGACGGTATGTTCTGAAATACCCATTTCCCTGGCAATATCCTTATGCGGCATGCCGTAGACCTTGCTCAAAGTGAAGGCATGACGGCATCTCTCCGGCAGCGCCTGAATAGCCCTGGTCAAAACCTCCAGCTCGTGGTTTAAAGCCGTTTCCTCTTCGATGCAGGCCTCATCATCGATAATCTCAGTTACCGAATCATCAAAAATAGAGTCAGCGACGCGGACTTTGGATGCCCTGATGTAAGAGACTGCAACATTGCGGGCAACGGAGTAAAAGAACGACTTGGGTGACTTTAATTCCTTTTCGCTTCTCGCCTTGAAGACACGCAAGTATGATTCCTGCATGACGTCGTCGACGTCACAGTAGTCACCGTACTTTGCCTCAAGCCATTTCCGTATCATGGAATCATGGGGTTCCAGATACTCGAGATACCATTCATAATCACTTTGGTTTTCGCACTTCATGGAGGTAATGGGGTCTGAATTATTGTCTGATGACAAAATTAGACCCGTCTTTTCCATACAGCAACCCTATAAAATTGAGGTATTGGAAATATCTGAGGGTATGATGAGCTACTTTTATCCGTAGGCATAGAACCAATAAGTTGGTCGCCTGATAAGGATAGGAACAACTAAAAAATAATGTCTCACAGCCAATAATACGCTGTCACTACATTCG
>CAYQCG010000457.1:0-2396 GCA_964415925.1 uncultured Puniceicoccaceae bacterium
CGGCACTTGTCTTTGGATTGATCCTCAGTATCGCAGGACCTGCCATTCTCTGGGCCGGATCCAATGCGCTGGCTGGCTTACTCACCGCGATCACCGTCGTTTCCTACATACTGCTCTACACCCCATTAAAAAAGGTCACTCCATGGTCTACGGAAATTGGGGCGTTACCCGGCGCCTTGCCTCCGTTGATAGGTTGGGTGGCTGCCAGCGGCTCCATCGGTTGGGTGGGGCTCTTTTTATTTGCTGTCCTCTATGCCTGGCAGCTTCCCCATTTCATGGCAATTTCCTGGCTATACCGTGAAGACTACAGACGCGGCGGATTCCGTATGCTCAGTCATCATGACTTATCAGGCGTGCGCGTCTCATTCCGTGGTCTAATCTGGAGTGCTGCCCTGCTTCTACTGACTCCTCTCCCCTGGCTGGCCGGTGAAAGCGGCCTCCTTTTCCTCGTCGGAGGACTCGCCCTTACGGTCTACTACCTTGTCCAGGCCTTGCGGATGCAATTCGCAGAAAAACGTGACGTTCCTGCCCGCAGGCTCTTTATCGCTTCAATCATTTTTCTTCCCTGCTACCTCACATTGATGGCAGCAGATCGTATTCTTTTCACGCTCTAGAAACGAAATATGAGACGACTGAAACAACTGACTTTTATCTGCAGCCTGCTTGGAGCTCTATTACTCACTGGCTGTATTAAAATGGACCAGAACCAGTCCGCCCTTGACCCCAAGGGTCCGGTAGCGGCTCAGCAGGACCATGCATTCTACGTTACCCTGTATCTGACAACTTTCCTCTGGGTCACCGTCGGTGGAGCATTGCTCTATGCCGTTTGGAAATACCGCCTGAAGAAAACAGACGATCCCAACGCTATTCCCAAACAGTCTCACGGCCATCCACTTGTCGAAGTCGGGCTGATTCTCTTCTCTGCAGCCTGCCTTGTGGTTGTCGCCGTGCCGACACTTGAGGGTATCCTCATGACTAAATCACTCCCTGCAGAATACGCTGAGGGTGCTATTGAAGTGGATGTGACCGGCTACCAATGGTGGTGGGCCTTCGACTACCCGGAAGAGGGAGTTACGACAGCCAACGAACTCGTATTTCCCGTCGGTAAGGCCGTAAAGTTGAATTTGCGCAGCGCAGACGTCATACATAGTTTCTGGCTGCCCAAGCTCGCGGGCAAGGTGGACCTGATGCCGGGTCAGGAAAACTTCATGTGGATACAGGCTGACGAACCGGGTATGTACTGGGGCCAGTGCGCTGAGTTCTGTGGTGACTCTCATGCCTACATGCTCTTCCGTGCGAGGGCTGTTTCTGACGAGGAGTATCAGAAGTGGCTGGATAACTTGCGCGAAGGGCCGGATCTCCCGCTAAACACGGATGATAATTTTGTTATGCCCGCTAATTATTCCGATCAAGTCATGAAAGGACGTGAGGTTTTCAACGCAAATTGCGCCAGCTGCCACATGGTTGGCGATGCCGGAGGAGTCAATGGACCTAACCTCACCAACTTCGCAGGCCGGTCTACGATCGCAGCCGGCTGGCTCGATAACACCACCGAGAATCTCTTTAGGTGGATCAAGGAGCCTCAGAAAATAAAACCTGGTAATTACATGTGGCTGGGTGTCCCAATGAAAATCGCCGGTGGCGACATGATGGTCATGGAGGGCTTGGACAAAGCGGATCTCTATGATAAAGATATCAACTAAGTATTTGCTTACCTGCAGAATTTAAAATAATGTTGAGCAAATTGCGATACTGGCTTCGTGCCCGTAAATACCGCCGCATCCTCGAAGCGGAGGAAATCGCATTTGTCATGGATTCGGTTCAGCCTGGACAAACTGTCTTCGATATCGGAGCCCACAAAGGCGGCTATCTCTATTGGCTTCGTCAGGCTGTCGGTGAAGAAGGCAAGGTCATTGCTTTCGAGCCACAGAAAACTCTTGCTGAATACCTGCAGAAAATCGTCCGCCTCATGAAGTGGAAAAATGTCACGGTTGAACACATGGGCCTGGGCTCAAACAAAGGGACTCTCGAGCTGCACGTTCCCTCAAAACCCGGCAAGACATCCCCGGGAGCAACCTTTAACCGTAAATCACAGAACAGCTGGACACAATCGGTCGATGTTACAACAGTCGATGACTACCGTGCTGACTATGGCATCCCGCAAGTCGATTTCATCAAGTGTGATGCGGAAGGCTACGAAGGCGAGATCTTCAAGGGTGCTGCAGATACCTTGAGAATCAACCATCCCACTTTGCTCTTCGAGTGTGAACAGCGTCATCATACCAGTCACCGAATCGGGAAAATATTCTCATATTTGCAGGGCCTGGGCTTCGACGGAAAATACTTTGGACCCGATGGCTTAACTTCAACTCAGGAATTCAAGCCTGAACGAGACC
>CAYQCG010000458.1:0-2384 GCA_964415925.1 uncultured Puniceicoccaceae bacterium
CAGATGGTCTCGGACGAGATTCACCGGACAGAAGAGACTATCAATGGGGATAACAACAATTGCCTGTTCGGGGTCTTTATTATCCTCGCCGGATACATATCCACGGCCCACCCGAACTTCCAGTTCAGCCAGAAAACGGCGTGGCTTGTCCAGCGTGCAAATAACCTGTTTCGGATTGATAACCTCGATATTGGCATCTCCCTGAATATCGGCTGCGGTGACTTCACCCTCCTTATTTACATCAATCAGCAGCCTCATAGTTTCCCGCTTACTGGATTTAAGAAGGACCTTTTTCAGGTTGAGGACAATATCGGTAACATCCTCGACTACTCCTTCAATGCTTTGAAATTCATGCTGAACACCATCGATTTTGATCGAGGAAATTGCGGCTCCTTCAATTGAGCTGAGTAAAACACGCCGCAGGCAATTACCAATGGTATGTCCGTAACCTGTTTCAAAGGGTTCTGCGACGAATTTTGCATAGGTATCTGTGGCCGTTTCTTCCTCTTTGATGAGACGGTTGGGAAGTTGAAACTTACTGAGTCGGATCGCCATAGTGCTTTATTTGCTTAAGTTTTACTCTACTAGTGTCTGTGTAACAATGGGGATGGAAGGCAGGTTTAGCGGCTGTAAAATTCAACAATAAGCTGAACATTAATGCCACTCTCCATATCATCCGCTTCGGGCAGACGGGTTACGGTTGCTTTCAGTGCATCCTCAACACGACTAATCCATGTCGGAACCGCGCGCATGCGGGTGTCTTCAAGTGAACGGGTTGCCAGTTGTCGTGACGAGGTGGTTTCCCTGACTTCAATTTCATCGCCAGCAGAACATGCAAAGCTGGGAACGTCCACCTTATGACCATTCACTTTAACGTGGCCGTGGTTAACGAATTGACGGGCTTGACGGCGGGTTTTGGCAAAGCCACTGAGATAAATCACGCTATCGAGACGTGTTTCCAACATTTGCAGAAAGATTTCGCCGGTAACACCACGCTTACGTTTTGCCTTTTCAAAGGTGATGCGAAATTGCTTTTCTGTCAGGCCATAAAGGTAGCGTAGTTTCTGCTTCTCGTTGAGGCCGAGAGAATATTCCGTTGCCTTACGACGAAGTCGAGGGCCATGCGTACCGGGTGGGTAGGCTTTATTCTCTTCAGCTTTGCAGGCCGGGAAAAGATTCATGCCGAAGCGCCGATTGATGCGAGCTGTTGGTCCAGTATATCTTGCCATGAATAAAACAGGTTATACGCGGCGACGCTTGGGCGAGCGGCAGCCGTTGTGAGGAACTGGGGTTACATCGATTATGGAATTGACGGTAAATCCGAGGGATTGAAGGGCGCGAACTGCTGAATCACGACCAAGGCCGGGACCCTTGACGTGTACGTCGACCTCGCGCATGCCATGGCTCATGGCAACACGTCCTGCATCCTGTGTTACGACTTGTGCTGCGTAAGCGGTGGATTTGCGGGATCCGCGGAAATTCATTTTACCGGCGCTGGACCATGAAATCACATTGCCCTGCTTATCACTAAACGTAACCTTTGTGTTGTTGAACGTCGCAAGGATATGAACAACACCTGAAGTGACATTCTTGCTTCCCTTGGCACGTCGAATGGGCAGGCTATCCAGGTCGGTTCCAAGAAGTTCAGCTGCTGTGGGCTGGCTGCTTTTCTTTTCTTCATCTTTGTCTTCTTCACCTTCAGCGACTGCTGCAGAGGTCTTCTGCTCAGTTTTTTCCTTGGCTTCGACTTTTTCCGGCTTGGCAGGGTCTTTTTTAACAGGAGCAGATTCCTGAGGTTTTTCCTGGCTGGCAGGTGCTTTTGACTCCTGCGTTTCTTCGGGCTTTGGATCTGCCGCTTCCTTATTTGGCTCTTCGCTCATATAGACAATAAATACTTAAAGTTACTTTTTCTTCATCACGCCAACGGTCTTAACCTTGCCCTTACGCGTCCGGGCATTACAGCGGGTGCGTTGACCTCGCACCGGCAAACCACGGCGGTGGCGTATTCCGCGGTAACATTGGATTGCCTGTAAGCGCTTCAAATTAGCCGTAAATTCACGGCGCAAATCACCTTCTACACGAAATTCTTTTTGATTAATCGCTTCAGTCAGCTGATTGATTTCTTCTTCCGTCAAGGTACTCGCCCTCCGGTCCGGATCGATACCAAGGGTTTCGACCAGTTCGCTCGCGCGTGTAGGACCAATACCGAATATGTAACGAAGTGCATAAGGCACTTTTTTGTTACCGGGTATGTCAACGGCTAGAATGCGTGGCATAATTGTATGATAATGTTTAGGTTAGGCAAAAGTTAGAACGGCATAACCCGGGCCAGGTCGAGAACTGAGCGAAAAGATAAGATTGACAAACACTTTATCATGTTTAGT
>CAYQCG010000459.1:0-2381 GCA_964415925.1 uncultured Puniceicoccaceae bacterium
TTGCCAGCGTCCAGCTCGTCCACATGAACGGCCGCATCTACGACCCCGTGATCGGACGGTTTTTGAGTGCGGACCCCTACATCCAGTTTCCACTCAACCTGCAGAGCTACAATCGCTATTCATATGTGCTGAACAATCCCCTAAAATACATTGATCCGAGTGGGTATTTCTTTAAGAAAATCGGCAAAAAGATAGGGAAGGGAATAGGATTTGCCGTAGCAACATACTTTGCAGGCCCAATTGGGGCTGGTCTATATAAAGCCGCCCTTGGAGGCTATCGTGCGGCTAGAAATGGCGCGGGTGCATTCGGTATATTCAAAGGTGTAGCTGCTGGATTCGCTAAGGGTTATATTAGAGCGGGTGGTACACTACCACAGAATATTAACCCTGACTATAGTGAAGAGGAGGTCCAAGACTTGGTGGATCGATTGAATGAGGCTTTAGACGTATATGAAAACGATTCCGACTCGGTCCCTCATCTATCCCGACGCGGCAATGAAACGGCCACCCCTACGATCCAGTGTTCGGGAGACCTAGCGCAAGAAATTTCTTCGTGTGGGGTTCCATCGATTACCTAAAAAGCGGCCTGCATAACACTGCAACCTAATGGAGAAATGTTATATGTCATGAAGTTTCTTCATAGGCGTCTGAATAAATATGGGATCGATTACAACAGTTGCGTATCTAGTGATTACTGGACTATTACTTGCGAGCATAACGATTCTTTCCAAGATGGCTGCGAGTGAGGGATTGTCACCGGTTACTTTATTGATGTGGCCGGTAATCGGAGCAGCACTTGTGCATTTATTGATCACGGCATTGAGGAAACGCCTCCCACCATTGAATGCGAGGACATTGGAGTATTTTATTGTCACAGCACTTGTCAGTGTGGTCTTGCCAAACCTGATATTTTTCACGGCTGTATCACATGTCGGAGCCGGCTTCATTTCGCTGACAATCACACTTCCGCCACTCTTGACGTATGCGGGCTCGGTCACTTTGGGAATGGAAAAGTTCAGTACTTACCGTCTTATTGGGGTGGTAACGGCGCTTACAGGTGCGATTTGGCTGACGATTTCGAAATTAAGTGCGCCTGACGGCTCAGTGTATTGGGTTCTTTTTACCTTAGCCGGACCACTGATACTGGCTTTTGGCAATCTTTACAGGACATTCAGGTGGCCTGAAGGTATCCGGCCTGAATCGCTTGTGCCCGGAATGCTGGTTACGGCAGCTGCCGGAGTAATACTTATTGTATTATTCACCCGGCAAACGGTAAATCTCTCTTTGTTGAATTCAAGCTCGCTTCCGATAATAATTTTCCAAACCGTGCTTTTTACTCTATTCTATTTTTTCTTCTTTTTATTACAGAAGAATGGCGGCCCAACATACTTCAGTCTTCTAGGATCGGTCTCAGCACTGTTTGGCGTTCCGATGGCAGTGATATTCCTAGGAGAAAGTCCGCCGAAAGGATTGGTTGTTGGTGCAGTTCTGATTGTGGCCGGAATTGGGACTTTAACCTACAAGATACCCGGAACTGTAAAGGCGACCCACACAGAAACGATCACGTAGGCTGAGACGAGGTTCATGTTTTGAGTTATGCAACGAATCTAAATCCTATATGGTATACAATTTCCATAGGATTCTTCGGAATAATCATAAGCTGATCAAGCAATACGGATGCTATAATAATAGCATGAAAAATCGACTTATAAAAATAGTTCGAAATGCATTACCCTGTATGCGTATTTTTACCGGATCTATCCCGAAAGGCAGGAAACTATTCATTACGGTAAGATTATTTACTTTTGAAATAATGCATAGCTGTTTCCCGCGAAATGTAGGTTAACGAAACTGATTCAATTTCTACATTAATTGGTGTTGGTGGATAAGGAGTTATCCATCCCGTAGACCGGGATAGACACATCCGAACGACTAAAGATAGCTGGAGAGAAAGAGTGGATGTTGATTTTAAAAAGACATACCTGCCGGAGATTCATTATTGTGCAAAAGAGGAGAGGGAGGTGCGATTAGCATGGAAACTGCTGAATGGGGCTTGCGTGTGAAAACATTAGCAACTAAGCTTTAGTAGTTCAAATTCGCATCGATCTTAACATATAAACCGTACCTAAAATCATGAATTCATCCACACTGCGTAACGCCGGCCTGTTCATTGTTTTCCTGCTACCTTTAATAAGCAGGGGAAACCAGGAAAGCCCTGAAACCCTCAAACGAGAGCATCTTTACGGACACTGGACGGGCAGCAACTACGGTGTGAAGCAGGATGACGATGAGCAAAAATGGATCATCCACTACAAGGAGAACCGACGTTTCAGTGCGACACAAGAGTATTACAAGGACAGCAAGCTTGTTGACAAGACGAG
>CAYQCG010000460.1:0-2372 GCA_964415925.1 uncultured Puniceicoccaceae bacterium
TCGGTACTCCCTGTTTTATTCGCTATCCTCGCGGTGCCGCGACAGGCTGCAGCTGTAAGGAAAAGCCGCTGGAACTAGAAGTCGGCAAGGCCGAGATTTTACAAGCAGGCAAGGATGTCAGCATCTGGGCACTCGGTCCATGGCTGAATGATGCCCGCCAGATGGCGGCAGTGTTAGAGGAACAGGGATTGAGTGTATCGATAGTGAACGGTCGCTTTGCAAAACCATTGGATATTGAATTGCTGGCGGAACATGCCGACACGCACGAGTTGATCATTACAATGGAAGATCATGTGATCACGGGCGGCTTTGGCAGCGCCATTCTGGAAAACCTGAATGAAACGGACAAGCACTGCCCGGTTGAGCGCATCGGCTGGCCAGACCAATTTGTCGATCACGGTTCCAGCGTCGATATCTTACGCGCTGAAAATGGACTGGACTTTGAAACATTGCAAAAACGTGTTTTTGACCGCCTCAACCGGATTGGCAAACTCCCCTCACAAGCCAGTCTGGTGTCCTGACCTCTGCTTTGGAGAAACATTGTAGAATTTCGATGTATATTGTTTGTTTTAACAGCTTGCCTGCATTGGTTAGGCGTTGAACAGGATAACGAACTGCAAGTAACCTGGAGCCATGAGCGAAAAAATCTGGAACGTCTATCTTTCCGGTGAAATTCATACCGACTGGAGAGAACAAATTGAATCCGGAGCCAAGGAGCTGGATCTGCCGGTCACTTTCAGCAAACCGGTAACCAATCACGGAGCCTCAGATGACTGCGGTGTCCGAATACTTGGGGCTGAAGAGGAAAAATTCTGGCATGACCATAAAGGCGCTAAAGTTAATGCAATCAGAACCCGGACTTTAATTGCGGATGCGGATATTGTAGTTGTTCGGTTTGGGGAAGAGTATCGCCAATGGAATGCCGCCTTCGATGCAGGTTACGCTGCTGCCCTGCAAACTCCCTTAATAATCCTGCATTCAGCAAAACACTCCCATGCCCTCAAGGAAATCGACGCTGCCGCACTTGCTGTAGCCGAAACTCCAGAACAAATAGTGCTTCTCCTCCAATACGTTACACGGTGCAAGCTGGTGAGCTAAAAAAGCTCCACAACAGAATGACGGGTAGATAACCCGCGTTAAATGAGGCAATTTAAGAGGAGATTCCCTAGGTCATTGACAGGTTTTGGGAACAGCGTCCCTGAATCCATCATCACCGCACAGTAGCCAACCACAGCTTTAGTTTAAACAAAAAACGCCTCCGGTATTGGACCGGAGGCGTTTTTGCATTGGGAGAGCGCCAATAAATTACGCTGCCCGAGGATTAAACGGCCGAGTCACCGCTTTCATCTGTACGGATACGGATGGCTTCTTCGATGGGGATCACGAAGATCTTGCCATCGCCAATTTTACCAGTCTTGGCCGCATTTTTAATGGTCTCGACAGCCTTGCCGACGATTTCGTCAGCTACGGCTACGTCGAGCATGACCTTGGGGAGGAAGTCCACCGTGTATTCGCTACCACGGTAGATTTCGGTGTGGCCTTTTTGGCGGCCGAATCCCTTGACTTCAGTCACGGTCATCCCGTCGACACCGATCTCAGAGAGGGCTTCCTTCACCTCCTCGAGTTTGAAAGGTTTGATAATAGCTTTAATGAATTTCATTGCTTGTGAATTTGAATATTTAAACTGCGCGGGTCAACAGATTCCAAGTTAGTGAGACATGGGCTGGAAATCCGGATAGGCTTCCTGTCCATGTTCGCCGATATCGAGGCCTTGAGCTTCCTCCTCTTCGCTGACGCGAACGCCCATAACAACCTTTACGAGGCTGAAGAAGATAAAAGCGAAAATGAAGGCGAAAGCGGAAACTGCGAGGGTGCCGATGAGTTGGACCCCTACATTGTAACCGCCGAAGATACCTGCAGCAACCGTTCCCCAGATTCCACAAATACCGTGGACGGAGATGGCACCCACCGGATCGTCAATCTTCATTTTGTCGAAGAAAAGAATCGAGAAAACAACGATTGCGCCAGCAATCAGACCGACCAGAACAGCTGGCCAGGGACCCATGGAATCTGCACCGGCAGTTATACCAACAAGACCGGCAAGGATACCGTTCAGAGCCATCGAGAGGTCAGGCTTTTTCAGGACAGCCCAGCCAACAATGATGGAGGAAAAACCGCCGGCAGCAGCCGCGAGGGCGGTTGTCACAAAGACAAGGGAAACGCCTTCGGGTGCAGCGGAAAGGACAGATCCCCCGTTGAATCCAAACCATCCGAGAAAGAGGAGGAATACACCAATCGTAGCCAATGGCATACTGTGACCCAGGATTGGCCTTATTTTGCCACCGGGCAGGTATTTGCCTTTTCTTGGTCCT
>CAYQCG010000461.1:0-2362 GCA_964415925.1 uncultured Puniceicoccaceae bacterium
ACCAGACCTCCTGAATCATTTTGCTTATTCCCAGGCTTACGACGAGAACGGCCTGTTTCTCCTCAAGGTATTACTATATGCCGACAATGAAAGTTAATAGTTTGTTCTGGATCAGCGCGATCCTGTCGATATCTGTGCTGAAGGCGGACATATCACTGACGGGTCCCGAAGTTGCCCAGCTTGACTGGAATACACGTTCACTCTGCAGCGCAGACTTCAACCACGACGGTTATAATGATCTTGCGGTCATCAATAATGATACCGCTAAACTGGAAATTTTGCTCCAAAGGCCCGATGGGAAGATTCCGGAGGTACCTGAACGGGTATTTCGCCGAAACCGTTGGGAACCGGTATTAGAGGATGCGCCATTTGAAAAAGCCAGCCTTACGCTGGGACAACCAGCTTACGCAGTCGTTGCTGGTGATTTTAATAACGACGGTTTAATTGATGTTGCCTACACAGGGACCCGTGATCCGTTAACAATTCGATATCAAGGGAAAGAGTTTTCCTGGGAAGATACCTGGACGTATCGCCAAATGGAGCCAATACAATGGGTTACAACCCTTGCTGCCGAGGATGTAGATGCTGACGGAGATGACGATCTGGTGGTTTTGGCCCGATATCAATTACTGCTTTTCCTTCAAAACGAAGAGGGCACATTTGATGAACCCAAGATCTACCGCACGGCGGAGGAGAATACTCACAGTATGCACGTCATTGATGTGGATGGTGATGGTGCCCGTGATTTGATTTACCATGCGCTGCAAGCCCAAGTGCCTTATTTGTTCTTGAGGCGGCAGTACGCACCCGGCCAGTTTGGACCAGAGATCGGCTTCAGGCTAGAGAATGGATCAGCAGCCCTGATGCCACTGAGCAATCTGAGTGACGGGAAAAATACCTTTGCGCTTCTGGAAGGCAGTACGCGGCGTTTGACTCAATTATTGCTGAAGCATGATGAGAATATACCCAAGCAACTGGATGATGTCCGACCGCTTGTGTATGCAGCGGGGAGTGAAGCTTCGAGGCGGCAAACGCTTTATGCATTGGGCGACTTTGACGGAGACAAGAGAAAAGACCTTGTAGCGGGCGATCCCAATGGAGCGAGCCTGGACTATCTGAAGCAGAATAAGACAGGTGAGTTTAATGAAGCTGTAACCTTCCCGACTTTTTCCGGTATCTCCAGCTTAAGTTCGATCAAAATGGGTAGAGACTCACAGGACAGTCTGGTTGTTGTCAGCAAGGAAGAAAACCTGGCCGGTGTATCGCACTTCGAAGAAGACACAGGCCGGTTCACCTTTCCCACACTCTTACCGGTGGAAGGAACTCCATCGCTTGCAGCATCTGGAGAACTGGATTCATCCAACCGGGGACAGGAACTGGTCTTACTCGAACAAATAGACAACGACTATCATCTCGCGGTCTACAAAAAGTCTGACCAGGGATGGAGCAGTGAAACTTTCGCGATGGAGGATCTAAGGCGTGACCCAACCGCCTTGCTATTAAAGGATCTTACAGGAGATGGAAGGGACGAAATCCTGGTATTAGTACCAAGGTCTCCGATCCTTTTTTATCATTATGGGGAAGAGGGTTTAGTTGAATTTGCGAAGGATTCGCAGCTTCGCAAAGGACTGCTGACTGATATTGGTCCAACCCGGGTGGGATTTGCGGATTTAAACGGTGACGGATCTTTCGAACTGCTCGTTGCAGGCAATGGATTTGTCAGGGCATTACGCTTTGACGAAAACGGAGAAATTGAAATTGAAGAACAATTCAATTCACGCCGAAACACTGCGAGGCTGCTGGCGCCCGTTATGGCGGACATAAATCTGGATGATGAACTGGAACTGATAGCTTACGACAGTGCAACCCAGGAACTGGAAGTTTTTGCACGTGATGAAAGCGAAGTATTCAGGGCGATTTCGAGAGTTGAAGCCCAGGGCCTGGAAGTTGCCACCTCATTGATCCTATCAGAGGCGGGGAAAAATAAAGGTCCAAGGCTTCTTCTACTGGGAGAAGGAAGGTTCTGGATGCTGGCTATGGACCGGCCCTCCTGGAAGCTGGATACAACCCGCGCACCTTACGAAACCGATCTGGAAGACATTCGCTACACCAGTGTCAGCGCGGGTAAACTGGGACAGTCAGAAGAACCCACCTTTATCCTGCTGGATGGTCGCAATCACGTATTGGAGATATTACAGCCGGATAACGAAGAGGGATACGACAGTGTCCTGCACTTTACCATATTTGACGATAATCCGCACTATTCGGGCCGTCAGGGTTCGCAACTGGAACCCAGGGAAGTGGTCGTTAAGGACTTGAGCGGAGATGGCCGTGGCGAATACGCTATTCTGGTGCACGACCC
>CAYQCG010000462.1:0-2360 GCA_964415925.1 uncultured Puniceicoccaceae bacterium
GGATATTCCTTTCATTACGTTTGCCCAGTAAAGGCTTGAAGGAGGCAATATCGATGCTGTTGACAGTATCCAGAGAGCGTTGGGTAGTGGGATCAAATGTCTTGATGGACTCGATCTCGTCACCGAAAAAGTCGATTCTTACGGGAGCGTTGGCGTTTACCGGGTAAACGTCGAGCAGACCTCCGCGGACGGCGTATTGCCCGGGCTCTTCACATACGGCCTCGTGATCGTAACCCAATTCATGTCCCAGGCGTTCACAGAAGGCACGAAAATCGACTGTCTGGTTCTGCTGGAGGATAATTTCTGCACTGGAGAGAGCATCACTGGGCGGAACCGGGCTGAAGAAACCGTCCGGAGTGGTGAGGACGACCAGACGTTGGGAGGAAGCTCCGTTATTACGAATCCGATTCAAGTCGGTGAGGGCAGCGAGGCGGTCACAGGTCGTTTCGTAAGCGCGGGGATCATCAGAATTTTCCGGTTCGGGTGGAAGTGTGGTTATGCCGGGCACTGCACGATCCTGCAGGGCAAAGTAGAAGGGGAGATTCTCATTCCAGGTGGCGATGTCTTTGACAGAGGAGAGGAAAACGACACATACGGGCGCTTCTGAGCCCGCATCAAGAGCCGCCATGGCAGCGGGATGGGCGGGCCTGCTGAGCCCGCCATAGAGGGCGGCATTGAGTTTCCGGGGTAGGGTGACGGCTTTCATTCCGTATCAACCGGCCGGTTTTGGAGCGCCATGGCAGCGGCTTGCTCTTCAGCTTCTTTCTTGGAGGTACCGACTCCATGGCCCCATTCCAGTCCATTGATTTCCACGCAAACGGTGTAGACTTTGGCGTGGTCGGGACCGGAGGTTTCCTTGAGCCTGTATAGGATTGCCTCGTTCCCCATAGTAGGCTGGACGAGTTCCTGTAAGCGCCCCTTGGGGTTGTGCGAGGACAGATGGGCTTTGATCCTGGATTCAAGATCACCATACCAGCCCAATATAGCCTTACGTGTTGTTTCCAGACCGCAATCGAGGTAAATCGCTCCGATGACGGCTTCAAGCGCATCCTCGAGGATGGATTCGCGTTCCCGACCGCCGTTTGCCTCTTCGGCTTCTGATAGTCGCAAATGCCGTGGGATTTCGAGGTCGCGAGCGAGTTCACACAACTGTATTCCTTTGGCGAGGGCTGAACGATTACGGGTAAGGACGCCTTCTCTTTCATCCGGCATCAAGTGGTAGAGGGATTCGGCGAGGATCAGGGTGAGGGCAGCGTCACCCAGAAATTCCAGGCGCTGGTAGTGTTCGGAGGTTTCGGGGGCAGTTTGGAGATAGGACGGGTGGGTGAGGGCACGTTGGAGGAGGCTGGGATCCTTAAACGTATACCCCAGATTTTGCTGCAATTGCTGCAGGCCGGTAATGTCGTCAGTC
Source organism: uncultured Puniceicoccaceae bacterium (assembly GCA_964415925.1). Taxonomy (GTDB): domain Bacteria; phylum Verrucomicrobiota; class Verrucomicrobiia; order Opitutales; family Oceanipulchritudinaceae; genus CAYQCG01. Next base: position 1,412 of record CAYQCG010000462.1, read on the forward strand.
ATTCCTGAATACTATGCTTTCAATGCAAAGCGCCTGGCAACTTCGCGAGACAAATCACGATAGGCTCTGGCTCCGGCGCTGGATTTGTCGTATTGGTAGATGGTCTGTCCGAAGCTGGGTGCTTCCCCGAGCCGAACACTTCGTGGAATGATGGATTTGAAAACACTTTTGCCGAAATGGTTCCTGACTTCCTCGACAACCTGGTGGGCAAGGTTTGTACGTTGGTCAAACATGGTCATGATGATGCCGCCCAGTTCCAAACCGGGATTCGCACCGGAATCCCTGAGCCGGTCAACCACCCGGAGGATCTGGCCGAGACCTTCCATGGCAAGATACTCACATTGCTGAGCGATTAAGAGGTAATCAGCGGCGGCAAGTGAATTCATGGAAATAAGACCCAAAGAGGGAGGGCAATCGATGATGATGGCACCGAATTTATCCTCCTTCCGGAGGTCTGCCAGGCAATTCCTGAGCTGGACCAGATACTCCTGACGCTGGGCCAGTTCAATTTCGAGGGCTGCCAAGTCCACCTCTGCAGGAATGAGGTAGAGATTATCGATCCCCAGGGGAATGACCTGCTGGCCTGCCCGTGATTGTTCGTGGAGGGCAGGATATAGGCTGCCTCCCACGGCTTTTTCTGCCCCCAGACCGCTGGTTGCGTTACCCTGAGGGTCCATGTCGATTAACAAGGTGGGTATTTTACGATCTGCCAATCCCGCCGCGAGGTTGACCGCGGTGGTGGTTTTTCCGACTCCGCCTTTCTGGTTTGCAATTGTCAGCACAGTAGCCGCCATGCGTTGAGATAATCCGCACAGCTTGTTGAAGTGTCTAGTCCAAAAGTGTAAGGACAGGAGCATGAACCCGTCTACGGTCTTGACTGATGGAAGGCATTCGACGATCTTAGGCGGGTACGAGGGCGCGGTAGCCAAGTGGTAAGGCCGAGGTCTGC
>CAYQCG010000463.1:0-2359 GCA_964415925.1 uncultured Puniceicoccaceae bacterium
CCCGGTAATGTCTCGGACAGGTCAGGTCCAGCGTGATATTGGTGAAGGGAGTCTGGAAGCCAACGCGCGTCGGGACATTGATATTGAAGATGAATTCCTGCAGGCACTGGCGCACTTGCTTTTCGCTGAGGCAGTCATAACGGATAAAAGGAGCCAGCAGGGTATCGAAATTAGAGAAAGCCTGGGCGCCAGCGGCTTCGCCCTGAAGCGTGTAAAAGAAGTTTACAACATGACCCAGGGCCGTCCTGAAATGCCTGGCAGGACGTGATTCGACCTTTCCCGAAACACCACGAAAACCCTCACGGAGCAAGTCCATCAAATCCCAGCCAACGCAATAGACACTGATCTGACCCAGATCATGGATATGGAAGTCTCCCTCTTCGTGCGCCTTGCGGATAGCCGGACCATAAACCTTATTGAGCCAATAAGCTTTGCTCAATCCGCTGGAGAGGTAGTTGTTCAGCCCCTGGAGCGAGAAGCTCATATTCGAGTTTTCATTTACCTGCCAGTCCATCCTTCCGAGATATTGATCCACCTTTTCAATGTCCGCATTCTGCAGTATCTCACGCATACGGGCATGCTGTTCACGGTAGATAATGTATGCCCGCGCAGTCTTGCGGTAGGGGCTCTGAAGGAGTACTTCCTCAACAATATCCTGAATTTCCTCGACTCCCGGAATCTCAACCTGAAGGAAACTGTAGGCGTATTCGATTACCCGGACTGTCAAACGCTGGGCTTCACGCTCGTCGAATTCAGCTGTTTCTCTGGCAGCTGCGTTAATTGATTTTGTGATCCTGTAGGGATCGAAAGAGACGATTCTTCCGTCGCGTTTTCTGATTTGAGAGAAGAGGCCGGTCTTTGATTTGAGGTAGGCCTGGAGGTGTTCTTGTGGTGTAGGATGGAGCATGTCAGTATTCGCCTTATAATCTGAGTTAACTTTGTAAAACACTATATATTGTGCTCTAACTTATAAATAGACCTACATATTGTTTTTTATGATCCAGACTTAAAAGAAAAAACCTGTAGAAACCACTGGATTGCAGTCGTTCTGATTATACATATAAACTACTGTAATAGTGACTAGTCTTGCCGATTACGGGGATGAAAACGGGCGTGTTCTTCGACCAGGCGGGAAGCTTCTACACGCGTGTAGATTTCAGTCGTGGAGATATCAGCATGACCGAGCATTTCCTGTATAGCCCGCAAATCCGCACCGTTGGCAAGAAGATGCGTGGCAAAGGAATGCCTTAGTAAATGGGGCTTGACGGGCTTTTTTATCCCGGCACGCAGCGCGTAAGCTTTAATCCAGTGCCAGACCGTTTTCCGGGAAAGGGGACCACCCCGTACGCTAAGAAAAAAAACGCTTCCGGTTTTTGATTTAACCAGGGCTGGACGACCGGCTTCAAGATACCCTTCCATAGCTGCAATTGCCTTGCCGCCCACTGGAACAACCCGGTCCTTTCGACCCTTTCCGGATACGACCCTGAGGAAACGGTGCTCTAGGTCAATATCCTGAAGTTGCAAGGAACACATTTCCGTTACCCTCAGGCCACTCGAATACATTAATTCCAGCAGTGCCCGGTCACGTAAGCCCAATGGTGTCATTTCATCTGGCGCCTGCAAAAGGGACGAGACTTCCTCCATCGACAATGCTCCCGGGAGTGGTCGAATCAATTTCGGTGCCGTCAAGAGTTCCGTGAAGTCGCCCTCACAATAAGCCTCCCTGACGAGATAGTGCGCAAGTGTCTTCAGTGCGGAAAGCTTTCTGGCGACACTGGCACTGGCATATTCTTCCCTTCCCAGGGAACTCAACCATTCACTTAAGTGGTGACCGGTTGCACCCTTCCAGTCACTGATGCGGTGCCGGGTAAGCAGAAAACGGGCACACTGCTGCAGGTCCCTGTCATAACCATCGATGGTATGAAGTGAGAGCCCGCGTTCCAGCTCAAGGAAGGCCAGAAAATCATCCATCGGTTCCTGAAGGCCAAACGGGAGGGTCTCGGGGCTATCCTTCATCAATAGTTAGAAAGTTTCTTGGCAGTCTGGCATAGTCGTTCTTTAATCATACTTCAGGAACACAAAGATGAGTGAAATCAAAATATTTCAGCCCGGCGAGATCATCCTTCAGGAGGGTGACAAGGGGCACGGGCTGTTTGAGCTCATGAAGGGTGTATTGACGGTGCATAAGAATGGACATCAGATTGCTTTAATCAAGGAAGCCGGCACCTTCTTCGGGGAAATGAGCGACATTCTGGGACATCCCCGCAGCTGCACGGTCAAGGCAGAGACCGTCGCTGAGGTTTTGGTTGTACCCTTGAAAATGGATGACATCAATCGGCAGTATCCGGACATTACCAAC
>CAYQCG010000464.1:0-2357 GCA_964415925.1 uncultured Puniceicoccaceae bacterium
ATCACGATGATTTTGACCTATGCGGTCTGCATACCATTAGGAGTCCTGAAGGCGATCAAGCACCGCACCCATATTGACAACATTACTTCTATAATCATCTTTTCCGGATACGCAGTGCCTGGCTACGTGCTGGGTGCACTCTTACTGGTTTTTTTAGGTTTTCGCTGGGACCTGTTTCCTACCTCCGGTTTTACGAGTATAGGTTTCGACCAACTTTCACTTTGGGGCAAAATTCTTGATATCCTGCATCATTCAGTATTGCCCCTGACTTGCTATATGATTGGCAGCTTTGCGTTCCTGACCCTGTTGATGAAAAATAACCTGATGGAGAATCTTGCGGCCGACTATGTCCGAACTGCCATGGCTAAGGGTACTCCCTTCCGAAAGGCTGTCATCAATCATGCGCTGAGGAATTCACTGATACCGGTTGCGACAAATTTCGGCCAGAACATAACACTTTTTCTAACAGGCTCTTTCCTGATTGAATTTATTTTTGATATTAATGGATTCGGTCTACTGGGACTTACCTCAATACTTGACCGTGATTATCCGATTGTGATGGGTATTCTGTTCATATCCGCGCTGCTGTTGCTGATTGGGAATATCCTGTCGGATATCCTGGTGGCGTTAGTCGACCCACGTATAAGGTTCAACTAATCTTTTTATGCGCTGGTTAAATATCCGACTCAATCCGCAAACAGCCCGCAAAGTAAAACGCTTCCGGCAAATCAAGCGGGGGTATTACTCTTTTGTTTTTCTGGTCTTTTTCACATTGTTCTCACTTCTGCTGGAGCTCGTCATAAACGACAAGGCGCTCATGGTTTACTATGAAGGAACCCTGTCCTTTCCGACCTATGGAGATGTTAAACTTGGTTCCGAATACGGGCTTGGAAGCGAGTTGGCCCAAATACCTGTTAATTACCGCAACTTGAAGGAACGGTTTAGTCAGGAGAATCAAGGGAACTGGGTGCTGATGCCACTGATTCCTTATAACGAGTATGAAAACTACGAATACGAGGGGGTTTTCAAGCCGGCTCCTCCAGGATATGATGGTCATTGGCTGGGCACGGATTCGACTGGAAGGGATATACTTGCCCGGCTTTTGTATGGGACGAGAGTAGCGATTTACTTTGCTATCGCATTTACTTTCCTTGTTTATCTAATCGGCATCGCCATAGGTTGTGCAATGGGTTATTTCGGTGGCTGGTTCGACTTGTCGGTCCAGCGCCTGATTGAGATTTGGTCGAATCTACCGTTTCTCTACATAGTCATAATCGCGTTCTCGGTTGTCCCGAGTGGATTTGGTGTCCCGATCCGGATTGCAATACTGCTAACGATCATGGTGTTATTTTCATGGACGGGGATGACCTACTATATGCGGACGGCAGCCTACCGGGAAAAGGCCCGTGATTATGTATCCGCGGCGCAGGTGCTTGGAGCCGGGACAACACGGATCATCTTCCACCACATCCTGCCCAACAGCATTGCGTTACTGGTGACCTTCATGCCCTTCACGATAGTGGGTGCGATTACAGCGGTTACAGCCCTGGATTACCTGGGATTCGGACTGCCGCCGCCCACACCAAGCATTGGTGAGATCCTCAAGCAGGGAACCTCAAGGCTGGATGCGCCATGGATTGTAAGCAGCGCCTTCGGCACGCTTGTCGTTGTCTTGACACTTGTTACGTTTGTGGGGGAGGCAGTGCGTGATGCCTTTGACCCAAAGAAATTTACCACATATCAATAGTATCATGATGATTAAACTAACATTCCTACGCGGATTCCTTTTATTGCTATCGAGTATACTGATCGTGCTGCTAAGCGCGTGCGGAGGTAACGATAAAGAGGAAACAAATGGCGACATTCAAGCGGAGCTAGACGAGTATTACCGGACGAAAGTTAACCTGCCACCGCAAGTTTTTGAAGCTCTGGAAGCTGGTTCGATCACCCAGGCAGAAGTTGATGAACGGATAGCGGCCGGCGAGTTTCCGAAGTTTTTCATTTTTGCCACACCGGAAGAAATACCGGATAATCTGAACTGGGAGAACGGAATGGAACTGGAAGAGTTTGCGTCCCCGGAAGCGAAGAAGGGAGGAACGATTCATACATTTGTGCAGGACTTTCCACGCACCCTGCGGACGGTCGGGCCTGACGCTAACAGTTCATTCCGCCCTTATTTACTGGATCATAACACGATGAGCCTGGCGCATCGTCACCCGAACAATACCGAACTGAGAGAGACGGGTTTCCATTATTTTCCCGGGATCGCGATGGAATGGGCTTTGGACAAGGAGAACAAGACGGTATACGTACGTATAGATGAGGAAGCGCGTTGGTCAGACGGTGAGCCGATCAGG
>CAYQCG010000465.1:0-2357 GCA_964415925.1 uncultured Puniceicoccaceae bacterium
CGATAATGACGATCCTCCTGCCTTCATTATCCACGGCCAAAGAGATAACGTTGTAAAATACAGCGAAGCAGTGAACCTGGTCAAAAGACTAGAAGAAATGGGCGTCGACTATCGTTTTCTGAGCGTTCCGGAGAGGGGACATGGTGTCGGTTTTGCCCACTTTAATGACATTACGCTTACGGTTAACGAAGTGACCCAGAGCATCGAAAAACATTGCTTCGAATTCTTCTACGATAAGCTCAACCTCGTCGAGCTTCAGAAGACTGATTAAGTCTGTTGCTTGGCGGTTATTCTCGTCGTTTATGTTTTATATAACCCGGCAGATATCCTAATAACATAACAATAGTCGAGGTTACACTTGATGCACCAATCACACCGTGCATCATGCCATTGAACCCCAACTATGCGACCTGCCTTTATCTCCTCCTGTAGGGCTTTACACCTCTTACTCCTTCTTGTCCATGCCTGTCTGGTGGTAGGCTGTGCCCCAACTGAAGAAGCGGCTGCACGATTCTACATTTCACCGGATGGCAATGATGCCTGGTCCGGAGAGCTTCCGGAAGCAAATGCGGACAAAACTGACGGGCCGCTGGCTAGCCTCGATGCAGTGCGACTCAAAGTTCGTGAGCTCATTTCCGGGGGCCTGACCCATCCCGTAATTGTGGGAATCCGGGGTGGCGAGTATACTCTGGAGGAGACAGTTGTCTTCGGCCCCGAGGATTCGGGGACTGAGGATTTTCCCATAATCTACAGGGCCTATGAAGATGAGCAGCCGGTCTTCACGGGGGGCAAGCGACTTGTCGGCTGGAAACCCTGCAAAGAGGATCCATCGGGTGTATCTGCTGCGGCCAAAGGCAAACTCTGGTATTACGACATTCCCGCTGACCTTCGTGGCAAGTGGCCAATCACTTCATTGTACGATGGCCTCAAAATGTTAAGGCGTTCACGTTCGGGTGTTTTTTATGTCTCGGAAAACCACGTGCAAGACCGCGTCAATGCGCAGCCGAAACAAACGAGGGAGCAGTTAACGTTTGGAGATGCGCCCGTCACTTTCGAGCGCACAATAACTTACAACAACGACGACTTAAAAGCATGGGAGAATATATCGGACATTGAGATTTTCATGAGCCCCAAACACCATTGGCTGATTAACCTCCTGCCACTGGAAAGTATCAACCCGGCAGACAAGACTGCGACCTTTACAATTGCGCCAACCTACGGTTTTCCCGCCCGGAACGAATATCATGTCGATAATGCGATAGACTATCTGGATGAACCCGGTGAATGGTGCTTTAACAGCCTGGAAGGGCGTATCTACATCTGGCCGGAAAGGCCACTGGCGAACGCGAATATTTTCGCGCCATACTTGCAGGAATTCATACTTGTCGAAGGTGTCGAAGATAAGGAGAAGGCACGTTACCTGAATTTCGAAGGACTCACGTTTCACCACGGGTTGCGGGATACCTGGCTACCGGAAGATAAAGGCCTTCAGCACGACTGGGAAATGTATGATAAGGGGAATGCCCTCATCCGGCTTCGGCATGCGGAGCACTGTGTGATCAAAAGTTGTGTGTTCGAGGCAAGCAGTGGAACTGGCGTCAGGTTGGATCTCTACTGCCAATACAATACAGTAGCAGACAGTGTCTTTGCCCATTTGGGATCAACGGGCATCGTGCTGAGCGGTTACGCGCCGGGCCTTATAGACGAAAACAAATACAATACCATTACCAACAACTACATCCATCATGTTGGCGCAATCTACCGGCATGCGACAGGCATCTTCATTGCCCAAAGCGGACATAATACCGTCAGCCATAACACCATCCATGATTTGGCCTACAATGGAATGGTCATCAGTGGATGCCGTCCGCATGAACTGGCCTTGTATGACACTCTGAAGAATCGTCGCGAATGGGTGAACAGCCTGCGGGTTGAGGAGATCAAGCCTTATGTAGAGGACATCAAGAAAGTTCTCGCAGACCAATGGTTGAATTCGGACGTGAGTATTTTCGAAGCACTATTACATGCAAGGGAGAATCGTATCGAATACAACGAAATCTACCGTGTGATGCTCGAACTTGGTGATGGCAATGGCATCTATTTTTCCGGCATGGGAAAAAATAATGTAGCCGAGTACAACTACATCCATGATGTGACGAATAACCGTGGCTTTATCCGCCTGGATGACAACTCGGGCTACACCTTGATAAGAAATAACGTATTTGAGCGTGGAAGGTTTATGCTGGTGATGAAGTGGGATGGGGAATACCGCAACAACTTCGCAATCGATACTCGGCAGATATCAAACAGGGAGTGGTATCCTGCCAAACTGGATCAGGTTATATTTTATACGAAGG
>CAYQCG010000466.1:0-2356 GCA_964415925.1 uncultured Puniceicoccaceae bacterium
ATCACGCACCCAGGCAGGAGTTTCCCCGATTCGCACGGAAAGACCCAGTATATTCTGGGCTGCTGTATCAATATGAGACAACCTCGAAGAACCTCCCGTTAAGACAACACCGCCAGCCAAGTTTTGCGGTGAGATGATACTGCCAAGCCGGTTCTTGATAATCATGAATAACTCATCAACCCGGCTCTGAAGAATCTTGTAAATTGATGCTCGTGGTATGGGACGATCCCCGATTGTCAGATCGCCGATCAGCAGGACCTGGTCGTTCTTGTCTGTCTTGTCGATAATGGCTTTGCCGAAACGCCTTTTGAGATTTTCCGCATGCTTTAGATTCACCCGAAGACCCAGGGCCAGGTCATTGGTCATATGATCGCCGCCAACTGGAATCGATCCCGTACGGAGGATCTTACTGCCCCGGTAAAGTGAGTAGTCGGTAGTTCCGCTTCCGATATCGAGGACGAGTACTCCCTGCTCTTTTTCCGCCTCGGTCGCGACCATGGATCCGGAAGCAATAGAAGACAGAATCAAGTCATCGACTTCCAGGCCATAACCGTTAATAACATGGATGGATTCTGCCAGCCGTTGCTCATCTCCATGAACGTGCCAGTAGTTTACTTCCAGTTGCTCACCTTGTTTTCCGATCGGTTGTTTGACGATAGTACCATCCAGGAGGAATGGTCCCTGAATGTGATGAATATAAAGCCTGCCTGCCTGTAAAGCCTTGCTTTTGGCGAGTTCCGTTACCTGTCTGTAGTCTTCCTCACTAACCACATTATTGGATGCACTAACCTGTGTCATGCCTTTATGGGCAAATCCACTGAGATGTGCTCCTGAGGCTGCCAGGTAGACACCTTCAATATTTGTCCCGGCATTTTTTTCGGCAGCGTGCAAGGCTGCATGCGTGCAATCACTGACTGCACGTATGTCCGTCAACTCACCCTTGCTCACACCCATCGAGGTGGCCTGCCCCAGCCCGATGATATTCAAGCTGCGTCCGTTATGAACTTCACCGACAAGAACCACCACTTTGGACGTGCCGATCTCCACTGCCGCAATAACATTTCTTCGCTTCATATACCTCTCCCGTTACTCAACATATCGCTGGACTCATACCCGACAATGACTTTACCCGGTTGTGTAAAATCAATCTTCTCTATACCTTCCCTGTTTTCAGTTGCCTTGGCCACACGGATCAATTGCAGGAATTGGTCTTCAAGATTATGCGCATCAAAAATTAGTTCTCCATAGTAGTGGCTTTTCACCCGGATGCGCCTAAAGCCCTCGTCGTTGCCGGGCGTCAACTCTTCTACGGATATTGAATACCAATCGGAGTAAAATCCAGGAATGCGAGCCTTTGCCTGACTCAGGAACAGGGCTAGCCGGGGAATCCAGCGGATGGGCTGAAAGCCAATTTTATCCCTTTTTAAAACCACTCCCCCAAGGTAAGGCATTTCCTCAAGCATTGATTCCTCATATCCGTTTCCCTCGTAAACAGCACCGTCCGTTGCAATCAGAAGGCTATTTATCACGCCATTTTTAAGTTGAACACGTGCCCTCAGCAGTGGCGTCCTTTCTTTCAGGTGAATGCGCAAGGCGTCAGGTAACTGGCGCTTTATTGTTGCCTCTTTCACCTGGCCATTCTGTTCAAGGGCTTCCTTTATTTCTTTTAGGTTGAGCTCCATGAGCGTCTTACCCTGGTAATTCCTGGCATAATTCAAAAACCAGTCGCGTCCAAGGACTCCATCTGAACTGAACTTTACCCGCTTCAGTAGGTTTTGGGGTGTCAGCACCGTATGATGCATGGATTTTTCATCTTCCGAGGTGATGACCATCCATGCTAGATACCCCGCATATGCGGTAGCGAGGATTCCGCCGACCAACATGCAAGAGTGCATGCTCATGCGAATACTTCGCCAGCGGGCTTTGCGTGTTCGCGTATGCCGGGCCTTGCCAGTTTGCGTCAGGTCGCGCCAGCTTTGTTTTACACGTTCATTATTCGCCTTCTGCTTTCTCATGCGCAAACTGACTTTCTATGTTCGAACCGCATCAAGGCCGGGCGGACCATTTCTTCCAGCAGATGAGTATACGACCACCCCATGCCAAGAGCACTCTTGGGAAGTAAACTGGTTGAAGTCATGCCCGGCAGGGTGTTGATCTCAAGCAGATAGAGTTTACCTTCGGAACCGAGCCGGTAATCGACACGGGCAAAATCACGGCAGCCGCAGGCATGATAAAGGTTTTCCGACCATTCACGGGCTTGATCGGTTATTCTCTGATCCAATCTGGCGGGGCATTCATAAAGTGTTTCACCGGCTGTATATTTTCGCTTATAGTCATAGAAACCACCACGGGGAAT
>CAYQCG010000467.1:0-2351 GCA_964415925.1 uncultured Puniceicoccaceae bacterium
CGGCGCACAAGTCTCAGCAACGCGCCTGTAAGCATTGTATTGTGCTTCCTCACCAGGAAATCCGTAGGATGCCATGTAAAGCCCTTCTGTCCGAAATAGTCCTACCCCCTCGGCATTACCATTTCTCAAAGTTTCGTCACTTTCCGAGCCATCAATATTCATTCGCACTGTTAAATGAGTCTTATCCACGGTTTCGACCGGGCCATGCAACTTAGTGGAATAAAGACGTTGCAGGCTTTGCTTTTGCAGATGGATCTTCCCGTAACGAAAAAGACTGCTGTCACTGGGATTGATGATCACAATACCATCATAGCCATCGACTAAGATAATGTCGTTGGGTTCTAGACGTTCGCTGATGTCATGCAGGCCGACAACTGCCGGAATATTGCTGGAACGTGCCATGATTGCACTATGGCTTGTCCGGCTCCCTAGATCTGAAACTATACCCAGAAGTTCTCCTTTTTCGAAGCTGGCCGAGTCAGAAGGGCTGATATCCCTGGAAACCACTATCTTCTGTCTGGATAGAGCACCTACGTTCTGATCCAGATTACCTAGCAAATTATTTAACAAGCGTCTGGATACGTCACGGATATCAGCTACCCGTTCTCTTAAGTAGTCATCATCTATTTTTGCAAATGCCTCCATGTACCTGTTAGCAACCCGATGAAATCCGTATTCCACGTTATAACCGTTTTCAGTGACTTCCCTGATTGTTTCTTCAATCAGGGCACGGTCTTCCAATACCATCAAGTGCGCGTCAAATACCTGAGCTTCTTCCTCACCCAATTTCTCACCAATTTCGGAACGGATCTTTGCTATTTGCCTGCGAGTTTCGAGCAAGGCTCTTTCAAAGCGATTGATTTCTTCTTCATGTTTATCCGGACTTACATGGTAAGACGAGATCTCGAGTTCCTTCCGGGAGTAGATAAAAACAGGCCCATGCGCTACACCTGGTGACGCTGCAATACCTTCCAGGACAATCTCTTGATTTGGCTTGTCTTCCATCTGTTCGCAATGCCTGCTCAGGATTAATTAAATGTCTATAACTTGGCAAATACCAGAGAAAAAACAGCCAATTATGATCCTGGCACAACTATTTTAACGATGTGTAAACACAAGTAACATCCTCACCTAACATCGTGATTAACATATCCTGTATCATCTTCGCTTGCTCAATAGAAACTTCCAGGATGTAACAGGCACTACCACTCCCGCTTAAACGTGCTACGGGAAGTTTCAGTTTCTTAAGTTTATTATTTAATGCATTATACATGAGATACTTGCGAAAAACCACCTTTTCAAAGGTATTGATTTTGGGAAGCTCATGAAGATCACTAGATTGCAACCAGTTTTTCCATCTAAAATCCAGGGTTTTCATATCTTCGTAATAATCCGGATGAGCCGCTAATTCCGCATAAGCCCAGCGGGTTGAAATCGAAAATTCCGGCTGGAAAATCAGGACCGGAAGACCTTTGAATTTATTAACCACAGAATCCTGAAGTGGGAGGATTTCCTCCCCTCTCCCTCTCATAAGGACCGGCTGATCATGGAAGAATAAAGGACAGTCTGAACCAATCTGTTTCGCTATCTCAATTAAATCATCTTTGGAAAGGCGATTCGAATTATTTAAGTTGAGTAATTTTAAAGCAGCCACTGCATTACTGCTCCCGCCACCCAAACCCGCTCCTATTGGTATCCGCTTTTCGAGTGTGAAGCTGGGTGTAAAATCGAGCTTACAAGCTTCACTGTAAAGTCTGCTGGCCTTGAGTACCAGGTTGTTGTCATCAAGGGGGATGTCAGGATAATCGCATTTTAGTTCTGTTATCCCGCCGAGTGGTGTTTTCCTGAGAAGAAGGGTATCACCAAACTCGAGAGGTGCTACCAATGAAAAGAGTTCGTGATAACCATCATCTCGCTTACCGGTGATGGCCAGAAACAGATTAATCTTGGCTGGAGACAGGATTTGGGTAGGCATAATTGTTTTAACCATGAAATGCGGGCCTTAGCGACATGCTTGTGAACAAAAAAACACTCCAGCCGTAATACGAGATGCCTGATGCAGCAATACTACTTGCGGCCGGTAGAGGCAACCGTATGTCTGGAACCGTTGAAGACAAGATTCTTACGCCATTGCTGGGACGCCCTGCAATACTCTATTCTGTTGAAGCATTTCGAAATGCCGGAATCGTTCAAGAGATAGTCATTGCTTACCGGGACGACAACCAGCGAAACCAAATCAGAGAACTTCTCAAATTAACGGATAGTACATTTCAGCTGCTTTGGGTAAAAGGAGGGGAAGAAAGGCAAGACACGGTACTGAATGCTCTGGAGGCACTTTCCGAAACAACAGA